>NZ_JENA01000101.1 GCF_000586015.1 Candidatus Synechococcus spongiarum SH4
AATTCTTAAGGGTTTAGAGGGCCGAACTGGGGCATCCGGCGGCGCTGCTGGGGCTGCATCAAGCGTTGCCGAGGGGAAAGATTCGGATTGTCACTGTCATAGTCCAGTGACCCTTGCCGTGGGCAGGTCGGCTGGCCTTCGCAGGCGTTTGCAGCGTCTTCTTGCTGTGGTTCTGCTTGCCCTGGTTGTGGGCATGGCCACTCCGAATGCAGCGGCTAACGATCTGGAGCCGGACAAGGGGCAGCAGCCCACCGTTGCTCAGAGTTCTTCCACGGACAATTTTACCGGCAAATTTGTTCCTTCCATTGAACAGCCCTTTGATATTACGGACCCTGAGCACTGGGACGCTGAGGATTTACAAGAGCTGGTGGACAGATATGGATGTGTAGCTGGATTTCCTGACGGAACACTCAAAAGTGAACACCCAGCCACCCGTTTTGAAGTAGCGACTTTAATCAAGGCTTGCCTGGATCTCGGCATCTCCATCCATGAGGAGAATCAGCAGCACACAAACAATACACCCGTTCTCTCTGAACCCACTCCCCACCCCCATGAACCGGCTGAGCACGGGCATGGCATCGTTGCCGAGCATGAGCATCCCATAAATCCCTACATTCTAATCAGCATCCAGGAAGCTGGCCAGAGACCGGTTTGGCAAGAGACGACTACCCTGCGCGGCCCTCCGGGATGATGGATTGCTTTCCTCTCTTCCTCTCCTTTGCCTGCCAGTATTGCACGCGCTGATAGCCATAACGAGTTCAATCCAACAGAAGCTTTTGAAGAAGGATTAGGCGCATTGATCGGTGGATCTGCTACTAGCATCGCTATTTGGGCAACCTTGAACGGGCTAAAAGATAAGACAGAGAAGCTCGGCTGTTCTCTAGATAAAACCATAGTTAAACTAGATAAAACTATAGGAGAATTACATAAAATTACACAAAAATAGACGGTAAAGTTGATAGAGAAGAATTAAAAAACTTCTTTTCCGGCTTCCCACTGAAACCTCCTGGCAATACCTAAATAACTTCTGAAAAAAGCTTTGTGCAGACAAGGGAGTTCACAGTCTCCTGGTGTGTAGTTTCGGCTTTTTTCGGAAGTTCTCCAACTCTCGTCCCTTCTCTTCTTTCTCTAATCCCATGCCCCTGATCAAACCCATGAACTCAGCCGCAGCAACCATCCTCGAAAAACTGTTTGGGAAATACCAGACTTCCAAGCAGGTCAAGGGTGAAGGCTTCAGGCTTCCCTTGCTCAAGCAAGGACTGACTCTTGCCGCTCTTGGAAGTAATTACGAAAGAATAGCATTTTATGGAATAGAAGCCTCTAATGCACATGATCATTGCGTAATTAACCTTGATGGCTACGATTCCTGGCACTCATACTGCTGGGATTAAGTTTGTTGGGATTAGTACCCTCCAGATACTGGCTTGACTTATGTAGGACAGCGCAATTTCTTCTCCTCCCGACCCCAAACTCCAACTCATGACCAACCCCAACCCCAAGTCCCCGTTCCAAAACCTCTTCCGCACCGCTCTGGCCTTCCCCCTTGTCCTCCTGCTCGTATCCTGCGGGAGTGATAACAGCGATGACTCTGATTCCGCCACTACTCCTGGTGGTGGTACTCCTCCTGGTGGTGGTACTACCAGATGCATCAAAACCCACAGTGGAGACTGCTTGACCAATGCTGAATTGGCTGCCCAAGCAAGCCGGCTAACCACCGCAATCAAGAAGGCTGTTCAAAATGTTCCAGGTGGCGCTGAAAATTGGGACAGAGAGCAGGTGAATGCCTACAAAGGCTATGCCCATGTTCATCTCATGAGGGGACCAACAGCAGGGGCGTCACCCGGAGCAGGGGTTCACATTGGCCTAATCGATTCAGGGATTCATCTGGAGCACCCAGATCTCTCCGGTCGTGGCGTCGGAAGGCGAGAGACGTTCCTCCCTGAAGCCCCAGATGAGTTACCATTTGATGTATCCCATGGCACTTCCGTGGCCAGTAAAGCTGTGGGCCTTACTAGCGGTATTGCCTGGGGAGCAGACATGACGATGCTTGCCGTTCGAGGGGCGCAACCAACATCAATCCAGCATGTTCCAAGGAAATTCTATCAGGACATGTTTGATCGAGGCGTTGATATCCAAAATCATAGTTTTGGTTGGTCGCCATATCCTGATTGGCGGCGCCACGGGTTCTTTGATAATCCAGGAGCCATTCAACAAAGTTGGACCACCGCTCAAGTGCGTAATTTTATAGGAGAAGCAAAAATCAAGACATGGGCACAGTCTAAGGTGCCTGACAAAACAATTATGGTCTGGTCTGCAGGAAATAATAATAAACACCCTATAAATCCATCTTTCAATGCACACAGTCCTAGTGTTAGACCTGGCCTACCATATTTTATTCCAGAACTCCGTGGCCACTGGGTAGCAGTTGTTGCAACCGACAGAGAAGGAAATATCGCAGGTTTTTCAAATCGTTGTGGCATTGCTGCCCAATGGTGCATCGCCGCTCCTGGTGAAAGGGTTCGACTTGCTGATTACAATCCTTCAACAGAAGATCCCTTCTATGCTCAAGGTGACGGCACGTCTTATGCAGCGCCGATAGTCACCGGCGGCCTGGCTGTGATGAAGCAGTTGTTCCGTGATCAACTCTCCAACACGCAACTGGTGAGCCGGTTGTTCGCTACGGCCAAAAAATCGGGAGAGCATGGCAACCGAGCCATCTATGGCCAAGGCCTCATGGATTTGGGGGCCGCCACCAACCCCTGGGGAACCCCCGCCTTCATGGGCGCCGGCTCCTCCCTGGGGAACTCCGACGGGGCCAGCATGGCCACTTCCTTTATCTCACTGGGAAGCGCCCTCGGGGACAGCCTACCCCAATCCCTCAATACTCAGGAAGTCGCTGCCTTTGACGATCTGGGCGCTCCCTTCTGGTTCGAGGCCAGTGATTTCACCGTCCCCTCGGACGGTGCTTCCGTTGCCACCCGTCTCAACCGCTTCCTCACGCCACCGCAGCGGCCCCCCATCCCCACCAATTGGCAGTTCAACTTCCAGGAGAAGGCCGCCGCCACGGAGACCGGTCACTTGGCCCTCACCCATGGCGCTTCTCGTTTCACCATGGCCGGTCCCCAGGGGGTGGCTGCCACCGTCTTCCAGAAATCCCAGGACCTGGAAGGGCTCACCCTCTCCTGGACACCTGCCGTCCTGCCGGCCCTCACCATGGAGGCTGGCTATCTCAACGAACACCAATCCCTGCTCAACAGCCAGGGCAGCGGCGCCTTCGGCCGACTCTCCGGCCAAACCCTCTTCCTCAGCGCTGGGCTGGACACCAGTTTGGGAGATTGGGAACTGGAAGCACAGGGAGAAGTTGGCCAGGTGAACCCCTCCGTCTCCCACAGCCAGTTCATCGATACCATCTCTCCCTTGGCCACCAGCACTTTCCGCCTGGCGGCCAGCCGCCCCTTTGTCAACGGCAGCGCCCTGCGCTTCTCCCTCTCTCAACCCCTGCGGGTACACAGCGGCGCCGCCAGCCTCTCCCTTCCCACCGGCCGCACCCAGGAGGGCGCGGTGGTGGGCACAACCCTCTCCGCCCCCCTGGTTCCCAGCGGCCGGCAACTGGATCTCTCCACCCAACTGGACGTTCCCTGGCTGGAGGGGGATCTCTCCCTCGGTGCCACACGGAGCACACAGCCCCGGCATCAGCAAAGCGCTGCACCGGAGTGGACCTTCTTCACGGGCTATCGCGCCACTTGGTGAGCAATCTCTCCTGAGGGCCTCCAGGTTCTCTGCCCAACAGTTTGTTTCACCTATCTCACCTCATCCTTGCTTTTGCCATGATTCATGTTCGCCAACAAACTCCTTCTTCCCGTCAACGATCAAGGACAGAGACGTTGTTTGGACTCTCTGTCGTTTTTCTTTGCCTTGTGCTTTCGGTCGGTCTTAGAGCCCAGGGACAGTCGAACTTTACCTGTGATGAAGCAGTATTAGGGAAAGAGTACTGTTATAGTCTACGACGTCGCTATGAGGAATACCTGGAAAGTCTAGAGATCGTGCATAAGCAAGCTAAGAATTATGGCTGGGTTGTCTGCAATGAATCTTCAGGGACTGTTTATGCAGCTTATGCTTCTGCTTATCCAGGCGACGGCTACACAAGGAAAGGCTGGAAGACAATTCGTTCAGGAGATTGCAGAAGAATATTGACTGAATCCATGACAGGAAGGAATTATTATATTCGTGTTGAAAGATCCAATGGAAATAGTGTGACGAGAGAAGAAAAGTCATTCTGCATGTGGTCACCACAAAGCGATGGAAAAATATATGAAGCTACTTTGCCCAAGTGCCGTAGTTGGAACGTGGGCAGTAAGTCTTTTGAGGAGCTGCCAAAGCACCGTGGCGTTACTACTAAAGTTCGCTAATTTGCTGCTGGCTTTCCCTCCACAAGATCTTCCAGATTACGATCATGTCCACACACATCACGTGATCACCATGGCATTTCTATCTCCACAACCATCCGTACCACCAGCAGGAGGCTGGTGTTTTCGGTGCGTAAGTCGTCGGGCCGGTGTTCTGGCCCTCAGCCTGGCCCTCGGCGTGCTGTCCTTTGCAGCCACAGACGTTGCCCACAGTAAGCCCGGCATGTTGTCCCGTCTCTTTACAGCTCGCGCCCTGCGGCGTGTTGGTCCTGCCGTGGTGCGCATTGACAGCGTAACCATTGAGCCCATTGGCGGCCGTCCGTACCCTGGCCCTGCTCCGAATCGGCAGAACCCCGATCCCTTCTTCCAGCAATTTTTCAACCCGCAGCCCCACCAGGAGAAACTGGGGGCTGGGGTTGTCTTTACCGAGGAGGGGTTAATCCTCACCACCGCCTGGACGGTGGAAAGGATGGACTATCATCTGGACGTGCATTTCAGCGATGGTCGCACCCTGCCCGGCAAACTGGTGGGGGTGGATTTCGTGGCGGACCTGGCCGTAGCCAAGGTGGTGGCGCCGCCGCCTTTTCCGGTGCCCCCCTTGGGAGATTCTGATACCCTGGAGGTGGGAGACTGGATTGTGGCCGTCGGTAAGCATCCTTCAGGAACGGATAACATGGATAACACGGTTGCCAGAGGCGTGATCAGCCGCCTCAACCATCACCAGGGCGACCCTGATCAACAGTTGGAGAAAATTCGGATTGACGCGGTCATTGATGGCGACAATGCTGGCGGACCTCTGGTCAATGTTGCGGGCAGAGTCGTCGGCATCAATACCCTGGCCCGCAGTGGCGAACCAACGGATCATCAGGGTTTTGCCATCCCCATCAACACGGCTCGCGCCGTTGCCGAGGAGTTGATCCGCACGGAGTTGAGTCATCCCACCTTGGGCGTCAGGCTGTGGTCCCTCACCCCTGCCCTGGCGCGGGAGTTCAATCAAAGCCCGGACAACACCGGCTTCCAGTTGCCGGAGCGCCACGGGGTGCTGATCCTCCACGTCCGGCCCCGGGGTCCTGCTGCGCAAGCAGAATTGCGGGCTGGAGACGTGGTGCTCACAGCCGCAGGAAGCAAAGTCGGCAGCCCCGGCGAACTGTTCCAGGCGGTGGAGTCCACCGGCGCGGGAGGGCGGCTGCAACTGGGGATCTGGCGGCAGAA
>NZ_JENA01000102.1 GCF_000586015.1 Candidatus Synechococcus spongiarum SH4
ATCGACACCAGCAACGAAATCGCTGGCGATGGAGACATTCCCCACCCGGCCATCGGTCGGGCGCGACGGATGCAGGTGCCGGATCCCCGGCATCAGCACCGGGTCATGATCGAGGCGGTGGAGAACCATATGCCCGAGGTGATTGTCATTGACGAGATCGGCAGTGAACAGGAAGCCTGGGCCGCCCGCACCATTGCCGAGCGGGGCGTGCAACTGGTGGGCACGGCCCACGGCCATCAACTGGCCAACCTGATCAAGAATCCCGCCCTCCGTGATCTGATTGGCGGCCTCCAGGCGGTCACCCTGGGGGATGAGGAGGCCCGCCGTCGCGGCTCGCAGAAAACGGTGCAGGAGCGCTGTGGCCCGCCCACCTTCCCCCTGGCGGTAGAAATGCACGGCCGTGACTGCTGGCATGTGCATTGGAACGTGGCCCGCACCGTGGACGCTCTGCTACGGGACCGCCCCGTCCAGTCCCAGGTGCGCCGCCTGGATGAACGGGGTGTTCTCCATGTGCAAAACCCCACCCCGCGCCCCCCTGGAGTGGGGGAGCCGGAAGGATCGTCCATGGGGCAACCTGCGCTCCCTGCCGCCCAGGACACTCGCCTGCGCATCTATCCCTCCGGCGTGACCCCGCGCCAATTGGACGCCCTGATTGATGACTGTCGGCTGCCGGTGCAGGTGGTGCGCACGGTGGATCGGGCTGATGCGGTGCTCTCCCTGCGCAACAGCCTCAGCCATGATCCGGGAGCGCGGCGGGCGGCCAAAGGGCTGGGGATCCCCATCCACGTGATCAAGTCCGCCAATCCAAACCAGTTGCAAAGGGCCTTGGAGCGGCTGCTGTTGCGCTTTCACGCCAAGGGTGATGTGGTGTAAAGTAGAGAAGCCGTCAACACCCCGGCAGTGGGCCGTCGCCAAGTGGTAAGGCAGCGGGTTTTGGTCCCGCCATTCCTAGGTTCGAATCCTAGCGGCCCAGTTACGTAAGGAGGCAACTGTGGAGTCCATCCCCAACGCCATGGTCTTCTTTGCCCGCAGCGCGGGCCGTTGGCGTTCCCAGCGCACCAGTCATCATCTTCTCCACCGTCGCACTGAAGCGGGCGCCAGCCACATTGAAGTGGTCACAGTGCCCCCGGAAGATGACCGCCTGGCGGCCATTGCCCGCCTGCACGGCGAACCACCCGAGGCCATCCGGGGCGGCTGCCATGTGCGTTGGCTGGGTTCCATGGCGTGGGACCGTGCGGGGGAGGATCACCAGGGGGAGACGGTCTTTGCCCTGATTCCCACCGATGAGCAGGGCCGTCAGGGGAAGTTGCTGCGGGATCGTGGCTATGCCGAGACCGCAACGGTGGCGGGCCGGTTCCGCATGGATGACGAGGACGGACTGGAGTTGATCACCACCTACGAGACCATGCGCAGCCGGGAACGCTTCTGGTTTGTCGGTTCCCAGGTGCGTCTCCGCACCAGCACGGTGGAGGGGCTTTCCAACACGGCGTCCCTGTCTGTTGAAACCCGCATCGAAGGCCCCAGTGGGCCTGAACCCGTGCCTGCTCCAGTCCCGGAGGCGGCGCTTCGACAGGCGGCCCTGGGCTGGTGAGAAACGTTAAGGACTGTGATTCCACGCCACCCTGCCCACCATGTTTGCGTGGGTTGTCCCCTAGCATTCGCTTTGCACTCAGCCGGTGACCCGTGGCGATTCCCCTTCTCAACTACGCCCTTGAAACCCAAAATTCCCGGGTGAAAGGCCACGGGGGGGGTGACGATGACCAGGCGCGCATCTTCAGCACCCAGCAGGTGCTCAACAATTCCGACACCACCGCCCTCATCGAGGCGGCCTATCGGCAGATCTTTTTCCATGCCTTCAAGTGCAGCCGGGATGCCTTTCTGGAGTCCCAGTTGCGCAACAACCAGATCACGGTTCGAGATTTCATCCGTGGCCTGTTGCTCTCGGACACCTTCAGAAGCTCCTTCTACCGCTTCAACAACAACTACCAGGTGGTGACCCAGATGGTGCAGCGGGTCCTGGGGCGGGATGTCCATGGCCAGGCAGAAACCATTGCCTGGTCCATCGTCATCTGCAATAAGGGCTTGGTGGGCCTGGTGGACGCCCTGCTGGATTCCCAGGAGTACATCGACAACTTCGGCTACGACACGGTCCCCTATCAGCGCCGCCGGGTGCTGCCGGGGCGGGAGTTGGGAGAAACGCCGTTCAACATCAAGTCTCCCCGCTACGAGTCTTACTGGCGCGGCATTCTGGGCTTCCCCAAGGCTGTGTTTTCCTCCAGCGCCTCCGCCAAGAAGTTGCCCTCCCGGGCTGCTGCAAGCCGTGGCGGCAACCCCAACGACTACCGCACCTGGGTAAGCGCCGTGGGCGCGACCCGGTGTGTTGCTGGTGGTAGCACCAACACATCCTTCGACTACATGGCCAAGGTGCCCTATCGCAAGGTGTGAGGTGTTATCAGGATTGATGCCCTGCCCATAAGGCAGGGCCGGGATCGCATCCGGGGATCACTGTCAGGAAAACCTCACCGACTGGGCAACGAGGCTTGTGGTTTCGGACAACCGTCTCCACACTGATCCCAAAGCATTTCTTTAGAGATGGCTGACTTTGCTGCTCCTCTCTTCTTCTCCTCCCTGGCTCGTCTCACCCTGAGGCAACTGCGCACCATCGCCAGCCAATTGCGCATCAGGCTCTATAGCCGCAAGACCAAGCAAACTCTGGTTCAAGAGATTGGCCAGCATCCAGGTGTGGAACCGTCCTCAGCGCCTTCCGAGGACGCTGAATCTCAAGGGTCCGCATCCGTACGGAACACGGACACGCCGCTGCCCCTCAGACTCCAGCCAGCGTTGCCGTTGCAGAGGGGGCTGCCCCCCAGCCTCAGTCCGACCCGGACGGGCCGCCGTCTCCCCAGGACGGTGACCGTGTCGTCTTCCTACCCCGTGACCCCGAGTGGGGTTACGTCTTCTGGGAGATCTCCTCGGAAACACGCAAAACCGCCGAGGCGGCCGGAGCCCAGCAGCTTTGCCTGCGGGTCAGTGACGTGACCGGCATGGACGACGGCGCTGCCCATCCCCATACTCTGCAGGAGGTGCCCGTGGATGCAAACGCGGCGGATTGGCACGTGCCGATGCCTCTCAGCAATCGCGATTACCGCGTCGAGTTGGGTTTTCGTCTTGAGGATGCCGGTTGGCTATCCGTAGCCTTCTCCACCAAGGCAAGGGTTCCTGCCGCCAAGCCCAGCGAGCAGATTCTGGATCAGTTTGTGCCGTTTTCCCTGGATACCGCCACCCCGGTCCCTCTGCCCACCCCGGAGGAAACCCCTCTGGATAGCAGCATCCACGAGCGTCTCTATCAGGTGGCCACCGGCTTCTCCCTGGGGCGGCAAGGATCGGAAGCGTTCCAGCAACCGCTGCACGGGCTTGGCTTGCAAGAGGAGGAAGCCGGCTTCTCCGATTCTGCCGCTGGCGTCTGGGCCAGTGGCCGCACGGACTCCGGCGCCGGCATGGCGCGCCAGCGCTCCTTCTGGCTGGTGGCTGACGCCGAACTCATTGTCTATGGCGCCACGGATCCTTCCGCGTCCCTGACCATCGGGAACGAGCCCGTGCCCCTCACCCCGGAAGGCACCTTCCGCATTCAGGTGCCGTTCCGGGATGGTCAGCAGCACTACGCCATCAAGGCGGTGGCCGCCGATGGGGAGCAGAAGCGTGAGGTCGCCATGGCGTTCCAGCGCACAACCCCCTGCGACAACACGAACACCGCCGCAGATGCTGTGGGGAGTGGTTCTAGGACCAACCCAACTGGATCGCAGGTTGCCACAATGGGGGCAGCCTCCGGATCTTCCATGAACAACACCTTGTTCAAGCTCCTTCCCCTGGCGGGGGTTGTCATCGTTCCCCAGGTGGTTCCGCGGCTGATGGTCCATCTGGGGATTGGTGCGGGCGTGGCGTTTGCCGTTGTAGGGGTTTGCCTGTGGTTTGCCCTGCTGGTGAGTCGCGCCGAGATGCCTGGGCACGGCTGAGGATCATTGCCCTTGTCCAGGCTCTCCGGTTGAGCCGGCTTCCCCCGTCTGGTCTGGGTGGTTGAGGTAGAGGGTCCGTGTGGGGAAGGCAAACTCGATGCCCTGCTCCGCGAACGTCTGCACCAGGGCCACGTTCACCTGCTGCTGGGCATCAAGGGCTGCCACGTAATCACTGGTGGGGATGTTGTAGCAGAGCTCGAAATCCAGACTGCTGGCGCCAAATTCCACGAAGTGGCAACGGTCGAAGTCGGCATCCTTCACCCTCTCCACAATCTGCCGGGCCATGGTGGGGATCCGCTTCAGCACCTGGGGGGGTGTGTCGTAGGTGACGCCAAACCGGTAGATGCGGCGCCGGCGCTCCATCACTGTGTAGTTGGAGAGGGTTTGACTGGCCAGAGATGAGTTGGTCATCACCACCAGTTCACCGTCCACGCTGCGCAGCCGCGTGGAGTGGATGCCCACCTGCTCCACCTTGGCCCAGGTGTCGCTGTTGCCAACATGGAGAAAATCCCCACTGCGGAACGGCTTATCCAGCAGGATGTAGATGTATTCAAAGAACTCCGCCACAGGTTTCTGGAGCGCCAGGCCGGCGCCGATGCCGCCAGCGCTCAGCAATGCCCACAGGGCGCCGAGGGGAATACCGAGGGACTGCAGGTAGATTACCCCACCCAGCACCCAGATCAAAGCCCGCAGCATGGGTTTCAGGGCTGTGAGGATCTCGAGACTGGTGTCGTCATTCCTGGCAACTCGCTGGAAAGCACGGGTGAGCAACCGCGTCAGGATGCGGTTGATGGCCTGCACAAGCGCCACTGCGGTTACCAGCCCGGTCAGGGCTGTAACGATCCGGTCGCCAATGCCTTCATAGGGAATCCCTTCCCAAGCCCAGACCACCACCATCATGAACAACATGGGCATCACAGCCCTGTAGACTTCCTTGACAATGAGGTCATCGGTGGTGGTGGCTGTTCTGCGGGCGATCCGGGTTGCTATGGGGAGGCAGATGCGCCCCAGCAGCCAAACCACAAACAGCCCGCCCCCCAATTTGGCCATTGCCCACGGCAAGGCGGCAATCAACTCCCGGGTCGGCATGAAACCGCAGAGAAAGGGCTGCTCAGCTTATTCCCGCCACAAGAAAAGAAGAAACTTTTTAGGCTCATGGCGCGTGTGTTGGGTGAATGTGCCTTGGCGTCTTCCGTACCTCGGACCGAGGAGCCGCTGCGTTATGACCACGTCAGGGACCTGTTCTGGCTGCTGATGCGGCCATGGCGGTTGATCAGCCGTCTTCTGGTGCTGCTGGTGAATTTCACCGGACTGGCGGTGCGGCTGGTGACCCAGGGAAGCAGCCCGGATCACATGGTCCAGAGCCGCTTGGCCCAGACGGTCTTGAAAACCCTCACCCGGCTTGGACCCTGCTTCATCAAGGTGGGCCAAGCCCTCTCCACCCGCCCCGACTTGATCCCCAGCGCCTGGCTGGACGAACTCACCAAACTGCAGGATCAACTGCCGGCCTTCCCCCTGGACGCCGCAAGGGACATCGTGGAAACAGACCTGGGGCAG
>NZ_JENA01000103.1 GCF_000586015.1 Candidatus Synechococcus spongiarum SH4
AGGACGCATGAATATGCCGGATCTCTACCGTCTGGGCTTCCGTATACCAACACTACCCAGAGTAGCATTGGATACGGTCTCGGCACAGGGGAGGGTGACTTGGATTTTGGACCCTGCGGCGGAATACTCCGTTGAGCCGTTCGATGACGTTGGCGGTGCGCACCGATTTCCATAGAGACAGGGCAGGCGGATGCAGCGGAAAAACAGTGAATCACCAGCTTCTTCCAGGCTGTCAGCAACGGCGCGATATTGGAGCCGCTATTGACGAGAAAGGCTTTGCGGCGCTCCTGCATCTGGTCCACAGCATTGGCATGGATCATGATGTGGGCTTCCGGCAAAGCACGAAGCCACTTTGACCGTGCTCTTCACAATCCCATGACATGGCTTTAAGCTGCTCAATGGTGGCCTCGGTATGTTGAACGTTGCTGGCCCATCCTGGATCACGGCGATTCAGTAGGGCTATATCGAGCCGGTTCAGTTCTTCCTGGCTCAAGGTTTTCGTGAATAACTGCTTAACCATTGGACGCTGGCTCAGGTGAGGAGACAAGTGGCTATTGGTGAGCACAGCAGCATCAGAAGAAATGCGTCGGATAAGATCGTGTGCTGTGGGTACTTGATCCACTCTGGATAGATAATGATCAAAGAAATAGCCTGGCTTGGCCAACAATGCCCAGGATAGGGTTGCCCAGAAACAGCAGAACCAGAGACGGTACGTCAGCCAGAGGCGGCCTTGGCGCAGGTCCGCAGTCAAGCCGTCCAGGCTGGCCACAATCAGAAGGACGGCTAGAGGCAAGGAATACTGATGGACTAGATTCCGCTGCGCTGAAGATGACGAGAGGATATTGATAGCCAATAAAGGCAGAGTTGCCGCAAGGAGGGGGAGCGAGGAGCGACGCCAGTAGAAAGCCAGGGGCAGGCTGAGTAAAAACAGATAGAAAATGATGCTTGCCCAGTCCAAAGCGCCGAGAAACTTCCCGGGGCTAAATAACGCATTTCGGAGAATATCGCCAACAGTCTCACCGAGATGTGAGTAACGGCCTTGATGGCGCCCAAGCGCTATCAGTCCAGCATCACCATTCAAGGCTGGGAAAAGGAATTCCATTACAAAAAGAAGCCACCCCCCCCCGTGAGCAATGCTGCCACAGCGTACCGCCAGCGACGGCGTAACCCCTGCTCCAGGGCCATGCCGATCACAATCAAACCCAATGCAGCCTTGCAACCCATGGCCAGGAATAAGCAGGCAATCCAGAGCCAGCGCCGCTCAGCACGGTTGGCCCAAATGGCCAGGGCCAACAGGGGCATGGCCCAGGTTTCCGGGTGGAAGTCAAACAGGTTCACGTTGAACACCACGGGCTGGAGCCACCACAGGCCACAGATCAACCACCGCTCCCGTGGTTTTAGCCCGGCCTGCGCCCCCAGATGCCACAGGGGCCAAGCCGTGAGAATCAACCCCAGCGCCTGGGTGAGGAACAACCAATGCACCGATGGGGTCAGCCAGTAGAGCGGAGCAATGGCATAGAACATCCAGGCCCCATGGTCACCCATGTGGTGCAGCCCGGTAAGGGTGGAGTAGGGCTGCAAACCCTGGCTCATCATCCAGGCCACTTGGTCAAAAATTCCCAGATCAAAGCCATTGCTCTGGAGTAAGGCATGTCTGAGGGCAGCCAAGGCCCAGAACAGGGCAACCAGCAGGGCGGAGATGACCCAGAACGAGCGAGGTGGCCTTGAGGAGCGCATGGTGGCAGGATCTGCATGGGGCTTTGTCGCTAACATGATAGAGAAACGAATCCAGGGACTGGTGGATCAACTTGAGAAGCTTAAGGTTTAATGGAGCAAAGTAAGGCCATATCACTGCCGCCTTTGGCAGAGCACAAATCGACTTTTCTCGTCACAAGTCCAGCCCCAGATTTTTAACCGTTCAATGGTAGCGGCAGTGTGCTGGGGGGCAGTCGCAGAGTGACTCACGCCATACCATGGGTTCTTGCGGTCCAGGAAAGCCGCATTAAACTCGGCAAAATCTGATCGTGAAGTTGTATCAACGCCTAAGAGCTTGACCACAGAGCGGTGGCTGACGTGAGGAGCAAGATTATTGTGCGTAAGCACATCAGCATCAACGGGAATGCGCTGAATCAGATCCTTAGCCTGGCTCAGTTGATTCAGGGATGGGACATGATCATGCTTAGTCCGATCATCAGCAGGAATGAGTCGAATTATATTTTGAATTGGCTGTACCTCATCAAATCTTGAGATTAGATGATAACCCAAAGTATGACCTCGATTTACCAGAACAACAAAACATAGAGATGCCCAGAAACAGCACAATAAGAGCCGCTGCGTCAGCCAGAAACGACCCTGGCGCAGGTCTGTAGCCAAACCATCCATGCTGGCCACAACCAGAAGAACAGCGATAGGAAGATTGTACTGATGGATGAGGTCTCGCTGAGGTGCAGACGAGAGGACATTGATAGCCAATAAAGGCAGAGTTGCCGCAAGGAGGGGGAGCGAGGAGCGACGCCAGTAGAAAGCCAGGGGCAGGCTGAGTAAAAACAGATAGAAAATGATGCTTGCCCAGTCCAAAGCGCCGAGAAACTCCCCGGGGCTAAATAACGCATTTCGGAGAACATCGCCAACAGTCTCACCGAGATGTGAGTAACGACCTTGATGGCGCCCAAACGCTATCAGTCCAGCATCACCATTCAAGGCTGGGAAAAGGAATTCCATTACAAAAAGAAGCCACCCCCCCCCGTGAGCAATGCTGCCACAGCGTACCGCCAGCGACGGCGTAAGGCCTGCTCCAAGGCCAGGCCCATCACAATCAAACCCAATGCAGCTTTGCAACCCATGGCCAGGAATAAGCAGGCAATCCAGAGCCAGCGCCGCTCAGCACGGTTGGCCCAAATGGCCAGGGCCAACAGGGGCATGGCCCAGGTTTCCGGGTGGAAGTCAAACAGGTTCACGTTGAACACCACGGGCTGGAGCCACCACAGGCCGCAGACCAGCCACCGCTCCCGTGGTTTTAGCCCGGCCTGCGCCCCCAGATGCCACAGGGGCCAAGCCGTGAGAATTAACCCCAGCGCCTGGGTGAGGAACAACCAATGCACCGATGGGGTCAGCCAGTAGAGTGGGGCAATGGCATAAAATGCCCAAGCCCCATGGTCACCCATGTGGTGCAGCCCGGTAAGGGTGGAGTAGGGCTGCAAACCCTGGCTCATCTGCCAGGCCACTTGGTCAAAAATGCCAAGATCAAAGCCTGTGCTCTGCAATAAGGCGTGTTTGAGGGCCGCCAAGCTCCAGAACAGGGCAACCAGCAGGGCGGAGATGAGCCAGAACAAGCGAGGTGGACCTTGGAAACGCACGGCGGCAGGATTTGCATGGGGCTTGGTCATTGACGTGATGGGCAAACGAATCCGACGGGAGTTGCCGTCTCTGAGGAGCTTAAGCCTTGATGGAGAAGGAGCTTGTCCCCCAGGATCTCTGACACCTGCCCCCACGCAGGCGGCGCTCCCGAACGCAGCAGCCTTCATGCGCAACGCACCAGCCAGGATGAGTCCCGTGGATCACCCTGTGTAAGGACACTTGGTCTCCCCCAAGCCATGAGATATTTCAGTAGGGAACGTTCCACACAAGCCGGGAAGAGGCGGCGTATTTCCAGATAAAATCCACCACAATCCCGGCAAATACAGCCACAATCCCCAGACTTCCCTCCCTCATGTTGGTGTAGACGGCTGTGGAAACGCCGATATTGGCAACCAGGCCCAGGGAACACACAACCAGGAACTTGATCAGGCCAATGAGTAGCGCCGTCCCTCGCAAACGTCGAGCACGGAAGGTGAGGATATTATTGACCAGATAGTTGGAAATGGCCGCTACAATAACAGCCACAATCTGACTGGATAGAAAGCTCCAGCCCGCGATTCTGAGGACGAAGAAAATCCCGGCATGAATCCCCATGCCCACAAGTCCGACGAGTCCAAAGCTAATGGCGCGTCTGGGCATGATGCGACCTGTAAACGTATGCAGGAGTGACACCAGCCAATCCCAGACGACGGCCTGATCCAGCTTGGAATTGCCCGTCCGGCGGGAACGAAAGTTCAAAAGAACCTCTTCCACTTTGAATTTACCCTCGCTCACCGACAACAGCTCATAGAGAAACTTGAATCCGGCCAGGTTGACCCGCCGAATTGCTGCACAGGTGCTGGCCAGGCGCAACACCATAAAACCACTCATGGGGTCGTTCAGGCGCCCATAGGTTGGCGGCAGACTACGCCGCGCCAGCCGGTTGGCCCGCTCCGAGCCGGACTGGCGTTTTGCCGAAAGCCCTTCAATCCTACCTCCCCCCCCCGAAACGGCTGCCGACAACCAGATCCAACCCTTGCTGCTCCAGCAGCGCCACCGCAGCGTGGATGACGACCGGGTCGTGCTGGCCATCGGCATCCATCACCACCGCCAACTCACCACTGGCCGAAAGCAAACCGTCGCGGATGGCGCTGGACAGGCCGAAGCGATCACAGCGCAGCAACAGGCGTACCCTGGGATCCTGGCGGCTGAGCCGTCGCACCACCTGGGCCGTGCCGTCCGGTGAATCGTCGTCCACCACGATCACTTCCAGCAACGGCCCACCGTCTTGACCCAGTTGGCTGAGCAATTGCTGAACCATGGGGCCAATGGTCTCCACCTCGTTGTAGGTGGCCAGCACCACGCTGAGATTCTCTTGTCCCATGGCAGGCTTCAGGAACGGCGCTGGAAGATATGGTATTTACTGCCTTGAACACCCCATTCTTCCGTAAGGTCTTGCCAGACTTCTTCTGAAGCAGCAAAGCAGCTCTGCAGGATAGGCAGAGGAGCTTTGCTCTCCACCCAGATGATGATGTCCGTAGGCTTGGCAAGGAGTTGGTCACAGCGCTCAGTTGGACTTGTGGCAATGCCCATGCGCCGGGTGGCTGCTGATGGGTTGAGGGACGTTGCAGGATCAAACATCCAAGCTCTAGGGATGCCCTTGACAGGCATCGGCTCCTGCAGTTTCCAGTGGAATGATGGATCACCAGCTTCACCCTGGTGGGGCTCTCGGGGACGGTTGTCCACGCCAGTCTCTTCCTGATCCTCAGAGCTTGGGGCTGGAGCTTTCTCCACAGTCAGAGTGTGGCCGTTGCTGCGGGGGCCAGTTCCAACTACTGGGGCAACAATCGCCTCACCTTCCGCTCCCGCCGTTTGCGGGGCAGGGCGTTGTTCCTTGGCCTGATCAAGTTCCTGCTGGTGTGCTCCCCCGGCCTTGTTGCCAATATCCTCGTCTCCACCGCCACCTACGCCAACACAAGCCGCCAGGGGCTGGGGATCGGGGCGCTGGCGGCTGGCATTGTGGTGGACTTCATCTGGAAGTACACGGCATCCTCCCGCTTCGTGTGGAAGGTCTTTGACTGAACAGGGGAGCAGGGTGGTCACCTGCTGGAAGGCTTCCATCTGGTCGTTCTCCCCCACCGCCCCACCGCCCCACCGGAA
>NZ_JENA01000104.1 GCF_000586015.1 Candidatus Synechococcus spongiarum SH4
TGGCGGCGGCTCTGCTGGCGAGCCGATGAAACGGTTCCCTGGTTCTCCAAACCAGGCTCCATCCGCCAGACTCGGCAGCATCGGGCCTCTTCTTTGTTGCGATCCATGCCCCTGCCCCCACAGCCGCCTTGCGCCCCGACCGAGATTCAGCAGGAAGGCCTGAGCTTGGTTGAGTACGACCGGATTGTGCAACGGCTGGGCCGCCACCCCAACCGCACCGAACTGGGCATGTTTGGCGTGATGTGGTCGGAGCACTGCTGCTACAAGAACTCCCGCCCCTTGCTGAAGCAGTTCCCCACCAGCGGCCCCCGCATCCTGGTGGGACCCGGGGAAAATGCCGGCGTGGTGGATCTGGGGCGCAACCAGAAGCTGGTGTTCAAGATCGAGAGCCACAACCATCCCTCCGCCATTGAACCCTTCCAGGGGGCGGCCACGGGGGTGGGGGGCATCCTGCGGGACGTGTTCACCATGGGGGCCCGGCCCGTTGCCCTGCTCAATGCCCTGCGCTTCGGTCCACTGGAGGAACCCCGCAACGGCTCCCTGCTGGAGGGGGTGGTGGCGGGCATTGCCCACTACGGCAACTGTGTGGGGGTGCCCACCGTGGCCGGTGAAGTGGCCTTTGATCCCTCCTACAGCGGCAATCCCCTGGTGAACGCCATGGCGGTGGGTCTGCTGGAGACCGACGCCGTTGTCACCTCGGCGGCCCGGGGCGTGGGCAACCCGGTGCTCTACGTGGGCAGCACCACGGGACGGGACGGCACGGGTGGGGCCAGTTTCGCCAGTGCCGAGTTGTCGGATCAATCCCCGGAGAACCGACCGGCGGTGCAGGTGGGCAATCCGTTTTTCGAGAAATGCCTGATTGAAGCCTGCCTGGAGGCCTTCCAGAGTGGTGACGTGATCGCCGCCCAGGACATGGGGGCCGCCGGCCTCACCTGCAGTTGCGCTGAGATGGCCGCCGCCGGTGGGGTGGGCATTGTTCTGGATCTGGACCGTGTGCCCGCTCGGGAGCAGGGCATGACCGCCTACGAATACCTGCTCTCCGAGTCTCAGGAACGCATGCTCCTGGTGGTGCGCTCAGGGCGGGAAGACGCGGTGATGGCCCGTTTCCACCGCTGGGGCCTCCACGGGGCCGTGGTGGGACGGGTGGTGGAGGAGCCCGTGGTGCGCATCCTCCACCATGGGGAGGTGGCGGCTTCCGTGCCGGCGGCGGCCCTGGCCCAGGACACCCCCGTGATCCATCGCACCCTCTCGGAGGCTGCCCCCGCAGCACTGCGTTCCGCTTGGCGCTGGCGCCCCGGGCATCTTCCCCCCGCCACTGCCGACGGCATCCCCACGGCCCAGGGGCAGCGCACTTGGCTGCAGGTGCTGGAAACCATGCTGGATGACCCCACCATCGCCAGCAAGCGCTGGATCTGGCAGCAATACGATCACCAGGTTCAAGGCAACACCATTCTGGGGCCTGGGGCTGCCGATGCGGCGGTGATTCGTCTACGCCCGCAGTGTGGTCCCCAGGCCATGGCCGCCACCCGCCGCGCCCTGGCCCTCACCGTGGACTGCAACAACCGCTGGGTGGCCCTGGATCCCCGGGAGGGGGGTAAGGCGGCAGTGGCGGAGGCGGCCCGTAACCTGAGTTGCGTCGGCGCCGAGCCCCTGGCGGTTACCGACAATCTCAACTTCCCCTCTCCGGAAACCCCGGAGGGCTACTGGGCCTTGGCCAAGGCCTGTGAGGGGGTGGCGGAAGCCTGTCGCGCCCTGGGCACTCCGGTCACCGGCGGCAACGTTTCTCTCTACAACGAAACCCGCCGGGCGGACGGGACCCCCTGTCCCATTCAGCCCACCCCGGTCATCGGCATGGTGGGCCTGATTGAAGACCACCGCACCACCGTGACCATGGGCTGGCCTGCCGCGGATCAACAGATCTGGCTGCTGGGGTTGCCCCTGACCACCGTTGATGAGCGGATTTCCCTGGGGGGGAGCAGCTATCTGGCCATCATCCATGGGCAAACCACAGGGCGCCCCCCACGGCAGGACCTGGCGCTGGAGGCGGCCCTTCAGGGGCTGCTGCGGTCCCTGATCCGCTCCGGTGTGGTCACTGCCGCCCATGACGCAGGGGAGGGTGGCTGGCTGGTGGCCCTGGTGGAGAGTTGTCTCAAGGGCCGGCGGGGGGCCCGGGTGCAACTGCCGGAGACCCCGGACCTGCGCCCGGACGTCTTGCTGTTTGCCGAAGGGGGGAGCCCGGGTGCTGGTGAGCGTGTCCCACCAGCGGAGTGACGCCTTGCAACAGGCCGCCGGCCATGGGGAAGTGCCGTGCCAACGCCTGGGGGTGGTGACGGCCACACCCACCCTGCAGGTGTTGGCGGGACAGGAGCCCTGGCTGACAGCGGATCTGGCCCACTTGGCGCACATTGACGAGCAGGCCATTCCGCGTCGCATCGAAAGCCGGGCTTGAGGCCGCCGGAATCCCCCCATCAGCCAGAATGGAGACAAGCCCCTGAACTTCGTGGTTTCACCGCTTCGGACCCTGGCCAACCTTTCCCCCACCGTTCCGGATGTCAGCCCGAGGGTTGATCGCACCAGCGACCGACCACAGGAAGCCTGTGGCGTCTACGGGGTGCTGGCCCCAGGACTGGACGTGGCCAATCTCACCTATTTCGGGCTCTATGCCCTGCAACACCGGGGGCAGGAATCAGCAGGGATTGCGGTATTTCAAGGGGAGCAGGTGCGCCTCCACAAGGAGATGGGTCTGGTGAGCCAGGTGTTCGACCGGGACATCCTGGCCCGCCTCCCCGGGGATCTGGCCGTTGGCCATACCCGCTACTCCACCACCGGGAGTAGTCATGTCTGCAACGCCCAACCGGTGGTGCTGATGACCCGGTTGGGTCCCATGGCCATGGCCCACAACGGCAACTTGGTGAACACCGTGGAACTGGGCCGGGCCATGGCGGAACGGGGCAGGTCGTCTGTCTCCAGCACGGATTCCGAACTCATTGCCATGTTGATCCAGGAGGCGGTGGACGGTGGCGCGGGCTGGCCCGAAGCCCTCACCAGGGCGGCCTCCTGTTGCCGCGGCGCCTACAGCCTCGGCATTGGCACCCCGGCGGGCCTGTTCGCCCTGCGGGATCCCCACGGCATCCGTCCGCTGGTGTTCGGTCGCCTCGCGGATATGGAGCAGGACGGCTGGACCATCAGCAGTGAAACCTGTGGCCTGGACATTGTGGGGGCCGAGTTTCACGACACCGTGGCGCCGGGGGAGATGATCTGGTTTCGGCCCGGCGCCAGGGAGCCGGACCGCCGCCGCTGGTGCGAGGCCACGCCACGGCTGTGTGTCTTCGAGATGATCTACTTCGCCCGGCCGGACAGCAACTTCTTCGAGGAGTCCCTCTATAGCTACCGGCGACGGCTGGGCACGATCCTGGCGGAGGAGTCGCCGGCGGAAGCGGACCTGGTGATTGGCGTGCCGGATTCCGGGATTCCTGCGGCCATCGGCTTTGCCGACGGCAGTGGCGTGCCCTATGCCGAAGGTCTGGTGAAAAACCGCTACGTGGGCCGCACTTTTATCCAGCCCAGCCAGGGGATGCGGGAAGCGGGCATCCGCCTCAAGCTCAATCCCCTGCCGGACGTGCTGGCCAATCAGCGCATTGTGGTGGTGGACGACTCCATTGTGCGGGGGAGCACCAGCCGCAAAATTGTCAAGGCGTTGCGGGAGGCCGGGGCCTGTGAGGTGCATATGCGCATCAGCTCTCCGCCTGTCAAGCACCCCTGCTACTACGGCATCGATACCGACACCCAGGACCAGTTGGTGGCCGCCCGCCTGCCGTTGGAGCGGATTTGTCGCCATCTGGGGGTTGATTCCCTGGCCTATCTGAGTCAGGAGGGAATGCTACGGGCCACCCGACAGCAGGATTACCCGTTTTGCACCGCCTGTTTTGACGGCCAGTACCCCATCCCGCCCAACAAGGAACCGGGCGCCAGCAAGCTGAGGCTGGAGTCCGGTCAGGGGCCCCCGTCCTGAAGGCCGATCAGGGCTCAACCCGGCTCAACCGGAGGAACCGGAGGGTGTTGCCTCCAGGGAACCGTTGTCGGTATCGTCGGAGGATGGATCCGAAGAGGACGGACCCAGTGAGGCGGTACCGGCTGCGCTGGCCGCCTTCTCCTCCCGTTGCCGTTGGCGCCGCCGCTGCTCCGCCGCCACAGCCTCTTCCATGGCTTCCAGACCCTGGGCCATCTTCTCCAGATTGGCGCGGTAAAGGTCCACGTCCTTGCCAAAGCGCTCCTGGGCCAGACCCACGTCCGCTGCCAACTGTTTTGCCGCCTTGGCGGCGGCAGTGGCGTCGTCGGGGTCAATGCCCACCGCCACCTCCACCAGGGTCATGAGGCCAACGGCTTGCAGGCGGTTGTAGTGAAAACCGGGCTGTTGCACCCGCTCCAGAAACTGGCGCACCACCGCCGGGGTTTGGGGATTGTCGCTGGACCATTGCCGCACCCCCTCCCGCAGTTGGCCCGCCACGGACTCCCGGGCCTGGACCACTTCAGCGCGGATGGCTGCGGCTTCCAGCCCCAGCGCCGAGCAAATGGCCTGGAAAATCTCCTGCTTCTGGGCATCCGGGCGATACCCCTGCATGAAGCTGTCGAAGGTCTGGCACAGGCCGGTGGCAAAGACGGCGTCTCGATGGAAGCATTTCTGGAAGAGCAGGAGATTGAGCTCCACCAGGAGTTCATCAACCACCTGGCGATAGGCGGGGGCGATCACCCTGTCACAGTGGGCGTGGAAGGATCGCTTGGTGTCCGAGATGGTGGGGCGCTCGCTCACCCTGGTTCAGCTTGTTCGGCACCGACCCTAGCGCCGCTGTGGGCGCTTTAGGGTTCCCCGCTCCGGGGTTGAGCCTTGTTAGAGTAGGGATTCACTAGCCAGTGCGCCATTCATGATCCCCACTGTGATTGAAGATTCCGGTCGCGGGGAGCGGGCATTCGACATCTATTCAAGGCTCTTGCGGGAGCGCATCGTTTTTTTGGGTGACGTGACGGCCGACTCGGCCAGGGCAGTTACGGCCCAGCTTCTGTTTCTGGAGGCGGAAGATCCCGAGAAGGACATTTCCCTTTACATCGACTCCCCCGGCGGCGAGGTCTATAGCGGTCTCGGCATTTACGACACCATGCAGCACGTGAAGCCGGATGTGCAGACAGTCTGCGTGGGCAAGGCCATGTCCATGGGATCCTTCCTGCTGGCGGCCGGTGCGCCGGGTAAGCGGCTGGCTTTGCCCAATGCGCGGATCATGATCCACCAAGTGCTGGGGGGGGCTCAGGGCTCCGCCAGTGACATCGAGATTCAGGCCAGGGAGGCGATTTTCCTCAAGGATCGGCTCAACCACATGCTGGCGGAGTCCACCGGCCAGCCTTTGGCCCAGATTGAAGAGGACACGGACCGTGATTCCTTCATGTCCCCGGAAGATGCGGTCAAGTACGGACTCATTGACCAGGT
>NZ_JENA01000105.1 GCF_000586015.1 Candidatus Synechococcus spongiarum SH4
CCCATGTCCTCTCCAGCGGCTTTCGCCTGGGACCAGCGCCGGAAGCGCCGCCTCATCACCTCCGCCATGGCCATGAAATCATCGCTGTGGCCGGGGGCAATGCTGGTGGATTTCAGCTTGTAGCGACGGTAGTGTTGTCGTGCCGCCAGACCCTGGACAAACACCACCTGACTGGCCACGGCGTCACTGCCCTGAATATGGCTGATGTCGTAGCCCTCAATGCGCCGGGGGGGATAATCCAGGTTCAAGAGTTGGGCCAGATCCTCAAGGGCGAGTTGTTGTTCCTGGGAGCTGCGTTGCGCCCGCTGCAGGGCAAAGCCGGCGTTGCGCTCCACCAACTCCACCAACTCCGCCTTCTGCTGCCGCTGGGGGGTGAGGATGCGCACCTTGCGCTGCCGCTTCCGGGTCAGCCAGTCTGTCAGGGTATCCGCTTGTGGCAGGGGATATTGCACACAAACTTCCTGGGGAATTTCGCTGGGTTCAACATAACCGTAGTGTTCCTCCAACACCCGCTGGAGCAGATGACCCGGCGCCCCGGCCCGGGAGTCAAGGTTAAAGCCGAGGCGGCCCACCAACTTACCGGCCCGCACTTGAAACAACTGCACACAGGCCAACTGATCATTGGCGGTCATGGCAACGGCATCCCGGCTGATACGGTCGTCCAATAAGGACATTTTCTGATGAGCGGTCAGTTGATCCAGACCTTGCAACTGATCCCGGATCCGCGCCGCCTTCTCGAAATCCAGACGTTCCGCATCACGAATCATCTGCTCCCGCAACCGTTCCCGCAACTCCTCGTTGCGTCCTTGAAATACCATGGCAACGTTCCGGAGGGTGGCGTGATAGTCCGCGGGGCTGATGTGCTGCTGGCATACGCCGGGGCAGCGTCCAATGTGGAAATTCAGACAGGTTCGATCCCGATACAGGGGTTGGGGGCGTTGACGCAGGGGGAAGGCCCGCTTCACCAGGGCCAGGGTCGCGCGCAGCAGAGCCACGTCCACATAGGGACCGTAGAAGCGATCCTGAGGAGAGCGAAGGCGCCGCCGCCGGGTAATGAAAATCCGGGGATAGTCTTCGCTCCAGGTGATACATAGGTAAGGGTAGCTGGTGTCGTCCTTGAGGAGGATATTGTAATACGGTTGATGCTCTTTAATGAGGTTGGATTCCAACACAAGCGCCTCCACTTCGCTATCCGTTACGATGAAGTCAATATCATGGATCTGCCGCACCATGAGTTGAATTCTTGGGCTGAGCAGTTCATGGCCACGGAAATAGCTCCGCAGGCGGGTCCGCAGCTTTTTGGCTTTGCCGATATAGAGGATACGAGAATCCCGGTCCCGCATCAGGTAGCAACCCGGCTCCAGGGGAACCTCCCGCAGCCGGGTCTCCAGTTCATCCGGATTCTGCAGCAAGCCGCCGGCCATGGCGCTGGGCACATCACGGACAGGGGTGTTGTCGTTGGCGTCAGCCCCCATAGGTCCAGCGGGTGTGGGCCATGGTGAGGGCCTCCCCCTCCCGGTGCTGCACCGCGGCCTTCACCTCGCCAACAAAGACGGTGTGGTCACCGGCGGCCACATGGCCCGCCAACTGGCATTCCAGCCCCCCCAGGCAATCCTCCAGCAGGGGCAGCCCCAGAACGCCAAGGCGATAGGGAACTTCAGCCAGTCGCCCCCCAACAGCCGCCTGGGGGCGGAAGAACCGGGCCACCACCTCCTGTTGCCCCACCTCCATCACGTTCAAGCTGAACCGGCCCGTGCGCTGAATCATGCCGTGGCTGGTGGAATCGGCCCGCACGCCCATCACCACCAGGGGAGGGGTGAAGGATCCCTGGGTCACCCAGCTTGCCGTAAAGCCGTTGACCACCTCCCCTTCTGCCACCCCACAAATGAACAGGCCATGGGGGATTGTTTTCAAGAGGGTTGTCTTGGCTGCAACATCAAGATCCATCGGGACGTACCGCGGTTGTGGCCACTTTAACCCCGGTTCCAGGTAAGGAGGACAGGGAAAGTGGGTCTTCTCCATGGCATCATTGCCGCTTCCCCAGCCCCGGGGCTGGGGAGGAGTAGTTGATTCAGGACTCAGAACAGGATGGAGAAGTTGAGCATGAGGGAATGGTCTACGGGAGTATCTGTGGTGGTGTTTTCTTCCCATTCCCCCTCCAGGGCGATTTCCCAGGGTTCCCCATGTCCGGGCTGGGAGTAGGGCGCCAGGGACCACAGGAGACCGTAGCTCCTACTGTCCGGTGAGAGCGCCAGGCTCAGGCCTGGTGTGAGGGTGAGGCGGTCGTTGTGGGTGGGGAAGCCGTAGGCCAGCTCTGCCTTGAAGTGCTGCCCGTTGTTGCTGGCGTCGTCCAACCCCTCCAGAACAGTGGGATTGAGGAGGGCATCCATGTCCGATGCGGGTGCGCCCATGGTGTGGCCTATGGCGAGGGAGGGGCCGCGATTGGTGGGGGAGGGTTCCCATGCGAAGGAGAGGGCCAAGCCCTATCCCCCCACCGCCGGAGCATCTCATCCTCCTGAGCACATGCTAAGCGGTGGATCCCCACTTGCGCGGGGATGACGAAGCAATGAAGGGCGCCTCGGAAAATTACCGCCCCGCCCTGAGAAAGTTGACTGGTCCATACGAAACCCGCTCCAGGACTGATTTTCTCATGGTGAGACGGCGGCCCACTGGAGGGATTTGTCCAATTTTTCGAGGCGCCCTGAAGAAGATGCAGGGAAACCGCAACTTCCTGGCCCCCTTATCCAGAACCGGGGTTGCCTTAGGCAGATGACCCATAAAGCAGGGAAGAGGTCTCTTCTCTGGTGAGGGCCTCCCAAGGGAGGTTCAGGAGGAGGGAGGATGGACGAGGGCCAGTTGTGCTTCAAGCTGCTGGCGGGTACAGCAACCCCCTCCGTGGTGGGGGAGAGGAGGGCATGGATACCGGATGCAGCAGCAGTTGGGAGAAGCCATTGTCCGGAGTTGCGCCTCATAGGCGGCCGGGGGTGAGGCCGCTGAAGACTTCGCTGGTGGTGGCGCTGCTGCCGGCGAGACGCCCCAGCCCCAGTCAGTTGCCGCCAGTGAGTTCTATCCGGCATTGGTTGACGCTTCTCGATTGGGGTGTAGACTTAGGGGCAAGCGAAAAGTCCCCTCCTGCCATGGTGCATCGGTGCAAGCCAGTCTCGGTAATGCGGCCACCGCTGATGTTCTGGTTGCTGTTTTCCCTCGTTCTGCTGACTGCGTGCGGTGGCGGTGGCGGTGGCGGCGATAATACTGCCAGGCCGCCACGCACTCCTGACCGCTGCTTGCCAACATCCAACGGCGATTGCTTAACCAATGCTCAACTTGGCCGGATGGCAGAAACTTTGACGGAGCAGATCAAGGCTAATAGAATTGAACAGATTGACGAGGATTTTGAGAACAACCGAGAATTTGCGGATGCCGTGAAGTGGCCTCTGGATATGATCAATGCTTACGAGTCCCTGGCATACCTTCGGTTGGTACGAGATGAGGCGCCTGGTAAGGGAGTTACCATTGGTATCCTTGACACCACAGTCAGTGAATCACACCCTGTTTTTCAAGATACCCCCCCATCAAGGAGATCGTTTCGTTCGGTAACAGCGAATCGTCTCATGGAACTTCTGTTGCCAGCATCCTTGCTGGCAAGTATTATGGCGCCTACGGCGCTGATGTCAAAGCATTTGCCCTTGAGTTTCAGACAGGGAATGATAATGGTCGTTCAAATCCAATCAGCATCGCAGAACTATTCTCAGAGAATCAATCGGATGCAAACCTGATTGCTGATGATGTTCTCCCTGAAAATCTTGATATTTTGAACCTTAGCTTTGGATATAACGGGAACATTGAACGCTACACAGAAGAGCAACTGCGCACCAGTTACGACAAGGCGATTGCAGCCCTTGCCCAAGGGGAAAAGGGGGAAGGAAAAACCATCCTTGTCTGGGCAGCGGGTAATGCGGGAAACAGTTCTCCGGATGTTCTTGCCGGGCTGCCGGCACGCATCAACGAGTTACAAGGTCACTCCGTTGCCGTTGTCAGCGTTGGGGAAGATGGCGCCATCGCATCCGACTCGAATCGCTGCGGAATTGCCGGAGACTTCTGCATCGCTGCGCCGGGTGAGCAAGTTCTTGTCGCCGCAGTTGATTCAGCAGAGGCGCCCTACAGGCTTGATGGGGGCACATCACTTGCTACGGCAATAGTGAGTGGCGGCCTGGCAGTGATGAAGCAGCTTTTCCGTGACCAGCTTCCCAACGAGGCATTGTTGGACCGTCTCCTGGCCACTGCCAACGATGATGGCCTCTATAACGATCCTTCCATCTATGGCCATGGATTGATGGACCTGGGCACGGCCACCAACCCCTGGGGCGTTCTTGAATTCAAGGAGATCGGCCAGCAGACCACCAGTGGGGCGGGTGTCCCTGTCACGGCGACTGCCTTGGTTCCGGGTTCCCCCCTGGGTGATGCCTTCTCCCGGGCGCTGGCCGGCCAGGAAGCGGCTGCATTCGATACTCTCGGCGCCCCTTTCTACTTTGACGCAGGGATTTTCACGGGGGTAGTCCCTGGCGCAACCGTGGCGGCCCGCCTGCAGGATTTTCTGTCCGAGGGCGGCAGCCCCATTCCGCACACTCCGCAGACATGGCAGTTTCAGTTCCAGGAAGAGGGTCTATTTAACCAGTATGGTCATATGGCGCTGGCCGATGGCGCGTCGCAGTTGTCTGTTGCCGGACCGGAGGGGAGCACCCTGTCCCTGGCCCACGAGCCCGGACGTGTGCAAGGATTGGAAGTCTTCTGGGCGGCTGAGGAGACGCCCCTGTCCTTCGGCTTGGGCTATATCAGTGAGCATGACGCCTTGCTGGGTAGCAAGAGCAGCGGCACCTTTGGCGAGTTCTCCGCTGATACCGTCTTTGTCGGTGCGCGGCTGAGTCGGACTGCCGGACCCTGGACAGTGGCGGCCAGCGGGGAACTGGGTAAGGCGTTACCCAACTTGGGGGGGAGCGGTTGGATCACGGATGCGTCGTCTCTGAGCACCAGCGCATTCCGCTTGGCGGCCAGGCGGAACTTCGATAACGGCAGTAGGCTGGGGTTTTCCGTCTCCCAACCCTTGCGGGTAGACGGCGGCGCCATATCCTTCACTCCGCCCACGGCGATCAAAGGCGGACGGGTGCAGGGCCGGACCACCCGACTGGCGCTGCAGTCCTCGGGTCGCCAAGTGGACATGACCACCACTCTTGAAGTACCCCTGGCCAAAGGCGAGTTGTCCTTCCGTATGACCCGGAGTTCCCAGCCCTCGCACCAGCGGGATGCTGCCCCCCAATGGTTCTTCTTCACCGGCTATGGGGCTACCTGGTGACGCAGCGACATGAGGGGAGAGGGGCGCGGCGCCCCTCAGATGGATCATCAGAAGAGGAGGGAGAAGCGGA
>NZ_JENA01000106.1 GCF_000586015.1 Candidatus Synechococcus spongiarum SH4
ACGCCTGGGCAAAGCCCAGGGCAATCAGCAGGTTACTGGCGGTCAAGAATGCCTCGGCGCCCCCATGCAGGGGGTCCACATCCGCCAGTTGTTGCCCAAAACGCAGTTGAGCAACGCCACCAGCCACCACGGTGACCAGGACAAAAACAAGGGTGGCGGCAAATCCCCACCAAGCCAGTGGCGGAAACCGCTGACTACGCCGGGCATACCATAAAAAGGCCAGAAAGGGGATCAGGGAGAAGGCAAACAGATTGGGGGCTGACAGCAACGACGCCATGGGGATCAGGGGAAATGGCGGCTGGGGGCCTGCTTCCACAACCACCAGGCCGCCAGGGCCAGGGTGCTGTTGCCCAGCAGGGTGGCGGCGGCTTGCAGGGTGACCAGCCATTTGAGGCTGTCGGCATTGTCAAACGCATGCCATGTGCAGGCGCACATGGCGCTCACCAGGGCCGGGGTCATGGCCATGGCCAGCCAGCACCAGTCCGCCTCCCCCCGCAGTCGCCCGTAGCGCACCACCAAGCCCATGGCGAGGCACCACTCCAGCACGGAAGTGACGTGGATCCACCAGGTAGGGAGGGACAAGGCATGCATGGACGACACTGGCGGGGCAGACCAGTTTGAGGCTAGCCTCAGGACTCGGGATAATGACTTCTAAATCCTTTTTTCCTAACCCCGCACCATGCCGATGACGGCGCCGCCAGGATGGCTGGCCGCCATGGCCTGCAACAGGGCTGGAGCCTGATGGGCCGGCACAGCCGCCAGCAGGGGGCCGCAGGTTTGGGGATCAATCAACAACCCCCGGCGGGCGGCGCCGGGTTCTGATCGCAGTTGGATCGCCCCTTGGGGCGCCAGCAACTCCAGGGCGGCGGCATTATGGGGCGCCAGGGTGCTGGCATGGCCAGCCCTCAGCAACTCCAGGGTGCCGTCATAGGCAGGAATCCTTCGGGGATCCAGTTGAACCTGAATGCCGGACGGAGACGCCTGGATCATTTCCCCCAAATGTCCAAACAGTCCGAAGCCAGTCACGTCCGTGCAGGCCCGGCAACCGTGGCGGCGGAGCAGTTGCACCAAGTCTTGCTGGGGGCGACCCATGACGGCAAGCGCTTCATCCACCCGGCCCGGAGGGGCGCCATGGGCCTGAGCGGCAGCCATGATCACCCCGCTGCCCAGAGGTCGCTGAGCACCAACATGTCCCCTGGGTGGAGGGGGCCTTTGCGCCAGTGCTGGTAGTTCTGCACACGGCCATGGACACTGACCCCGAGGCTGAGATGGAGGGCCGGGGCTGACGGGCATCCGGGTCGGCCAGGGCTTGCAGGCTGTGCCCACCCAGAAGCTCCCCTCCCAACTCCCGGGCGGTGCTGCGCACCCCGGCCAGGGGCACTGGGCCAGCTCAAAAAATCGGACAACCTTCCCTTTGGGACGCATTCTCACCATGAGAAAGTCAGTCGTAGAGGGAGTGCGCACGGGCCAGCAGGCTTTGCCCCTGCTGCGCTGGCAAGGTGCCGACGCCCTGGCGGCTGTGATGGAGACGCCCGAAACCTGGGGCACCCTCTTCATCTCAACATGATCACCGTGGAGGACGGAAGATTGGGGTGGTGGATGCGAACCGGATGCACGCCAAGCAGGCCTACGACCCGGCCGGGCTGCTGAATCTCGGCAAGCTGCGGGGCTGGTTGGAGCGGGGGCGCCACTGACGGCACCCTGCTCGACAATCCCCAGCCCTCAAGCAATGAGCGCTGCACAGGTCAGCCGCTTGCCCGCTGCCTGCCGTAGCAGTGTCTCAATTGCTGGTTCACCGTTCAGGCCGATGGTGTTCTGACGAGGCTCATATCCAGCTACATGGCGGAAACAGTGGCGCTTGCTCCACCAGTGATGAGTGCCGCTGCAGGTTTGAGCAATGCCCAGAAGGACTCAATGCCGTTTGTGCTGGCCTTGCCTTGACGGGTGGATGGGAAGCACTGCTGTCTTCGTTGCGGCCGCAGCAGTGCGGTATCCTGTGACAAGGTCCCTGGTCTGCATCCCTACTGCTGCAGAGGTTGTGGAAAATCTTCAATTCTAAGCTATCCCTATTTTGAACATGACGATCACGTCGATCCTTTTGCGACCGGCCGGGCTCTTGCGCTCTTTCGCAAAGGCTCTCCAGCAGTGGACAGAGTTCTTCCCAGGGTATGGCGGCTTTGAGGCGTTCCAGGGAGGACTTCTTCCTGGTGAGCTTCGCCAGCCTCTCCGCCTCGTCCCAGAAACCCTGTTGGCCCACCATGATATTAACTGCAATGCCTCTCTATCCTAAGGAAACACTGGAAAATGCCAAAATGGAGCAACTGCAGGGCCTGGGAACCAAGCTGCCACCAGGCTTCTCAAGAAGACCAAGTAGCCTGGAGCGAATTTCCCAGGTTTTCCCTAACAGATCTCAGACCCTTGGGAGCCAAAATCTCTGGACAGCTTGGCAGAACTCTTCATCCTTAGTCATACTCTTTTACAGAAATTTGTTATAGGAGAATGGCAACCTTCCTTTGCCCACATTCTCCTAGTCCATTGTGGACTTTTCTTATTTTTCGTGGTGCCCTATTGTTACCATTTGCTCTTTGGAACCTCGCGGTGAGCAGAGCCTTGTCCTCAGTGCTAAGGCAGGGGTCAAGCCTCCTGCTGCTGTTCCTCTGTGGTACGCAAACGCTAATACGAAATAGCGGGGTAAGAGTATCTAATCTTCCTCTTCAGAAAAATCTGCGCCGGATTTGTCTCCTTCGTCATCGTACTTGTCTTCTTCATCTGGAGCTGAGGTGGCCATCGCCAAAGTCGATGTACCATCGACTTTTTGCCCAGTCGAGCAGTCTACCACGGCGTTCCGATATTGACTGAGGTGTCCAGTTATCCCACAAGGCCGCAATCTCACGCTCTTGAAATAAGGGGGAGTTCGCGTAGCAGGGTGATTTAGCATCGGCGGTGCCTTTCTTCTCAAAGAATGGTTTATTACTATAGAATGAATTATGCTTGGTTAACATCAGATTACCTATATCATCTACACAGTGTTGATGTTCCTCCTCATTAAAGCGTTCTTTCCAGTAGCAACGGCCTGCGATGGCCTGCGGTAATATGTGTTCAATAGTGTCTCTTTCCTTTATATCTTTCCATTGGATTTCTGGAGACGCCCCTTTGTCAGAAGCCAAGTACTCCTCATATTCATAAAGAAAATACTTGATCCCTTTCCAAGAATACCAGTCCTTACTATAGGATTTAGGCAATATAGCTTCTTTTATGAAATAATACTCAAAATAGTCTCTGCCTTCATAATCTTTACGTTGGTTATAATTTATCTTGACAAAATGCTGAATTGAATTATAGTCAAGCTCCTTTCCTTCAAAGATTTTTCCTTGTCTCACGGCATTCGCCAATCTAAGCATAAACAATTGATTAAAATCTGACCTGAACTCGGCAACTCTGTATATACGGAAGGCTATTTTTTCGCATAGTTGCACTAAACTAAGATAGTTTTCATGATCGGAAGGCCATCGTATTCTCATAGCTATGAAAAGTGGCAAGAAGGGCGTAGTCACTCCCATTCTGACTATCTTATCACTCCAGAGACAAATTTTCGTGCGAATGTTATCGGAAAAGCTCTGAAACGCATCAGATCTGTTTGGCTTGAGCACATCGCAGAAAGAAATACATGAATTGTATAATCCATTGATGTATTTATCGATGTCGCTCAAAAGTTGGGAGTGGTTCTGATTTCGTAAGTTGAACTTATCCCGAATGCTTTTACTGCCTTTCCATTGCTTACTTTGTGAATCATAATGTATAAGCCAATGAGTACGAAGTAGTCTATTTTCGTTATTGTCTGAATTCAATTTAGCGTTCATTAGGCATTTCAGGATGTCAGACCATATGCTATTTATTTCTTTGCCTAGCTCTTCACGATTAGATTCCTCTACCCTCAGTGACGAGGCAACATAGAGTAAATAGTTCTTAATTTTTTCTAAGTCAGTCAACGGCCTGCCTCTGTCGTTCATCACCTCAAAGATAATTCCGACCTCGGCCGCTTTGTCCACTTCATACAGATTGAAACGAAGCCTGGTCGTCACTTTTTTATGCAAGTCTTGCAACCATTCTTGATTGGCGCTACCGTGCTCCACTCTCGCCAAGAATTGGGCAATCTGGTCCTTCGCCTCTCGCAGCCGCAACGCCGACTCTACTGTTGGCTCCTGAAGGTCAGGGGTTTCAGCGAGAACACTGTTTCTGAAAAAGCGATCAATGTCATCATTCAGCGTTAATTTGTACAGCGGATGCCCATCCATGTCTGTAGCCTTGACATAATCCTTTCTGATTCCATTGGCAAGAGTCTCACCTCGGTTTCCTAACGCTCGGCTTATCTCGCTCAACAACAGAATGATCGTCGTAAGGCGCTGCTGCCCATCTACAACATCTGTCTCAGTGTAACTTCGTCCCTGGTTATCCGTCCTCTCTCGAGCATTCTTATCTTGATGAAGGACGATGGTGCCCGTATAGTGACAACGAGAAGAATCAAGCAATTCTAAATCCTCTAGAAACTCACCAACTTGTTGTTTTTCCCATGCATAGCCACGCTGATAATTAGGAATACGGAAAAGTTTGTCTTGGAACAGTTCTTGGAGTGACTTCGTGTTGTTCATCAAATCCTTCGGTGCCTCAAAGCAAAGTGTGGCTGCAAGTTTTGCCAAGCTTGGCATCTGTGTCAACCAGCTTTGGAGAAAGTTTACAATTGGTTGCGAAGGAAAGATGCAAGGGTGCATCCTCAGTCCTGGTTGGCTTGCACGCGCCCAATGATGGTCCCCCCATGGTGAATGGCCCCCATGGCCCGCAACAGGGCTGGAGCCTGATGGGCCGGCACAGCCGCCAGCAGGGGGCCGCAGGTTTGGGGATCAATCAACAACGCCCGGCGGGCGGTGCCGGGTTCTGATCGCAGTTGGATCGCCCCTTGGGGCGCCAGCAACTCCAGAGCAGCGGCATTGTGGGGCGCCAGGGTACTGGCATGGCCAGCCCTCAGCAACTCCAGGGCGCCGCCATAGGCGGGAACTCTTTGGGGATCCAGTTGAACCTGAATGCCGGACGGAGACGCCTGGATCATTTCCCCCAAATGTCCCAACAGTCCGAAGCCGGTCACGTCCGTGCAGGCCCGGCAGCCATGGCGACGCAGCAGCGGCACCAGGCATTGCTGGGGGCTGCCCATTGCCGCAAGGGCTTGATCCACCCAGGCCGGAACTGCGCCGTTGGTCTGGGCAGCAGCCATGATCACCCCACTGCCCAGCGGGCGGCTGAGCACCAGCGCATCCCCTGGCTGGAGGGGGCCTTTGCCCCAGCGCTGGCGGCTCCGCACCCGGCCATGGACGCTGACCCCGAGGCTGAGTTGGAGGGCCAGGGGCTGGCGGGGATCGGGATCCGTC
>NZ_JENA01000107.1 GCF_000586015.1 Candidatus Synechococcus spongiarum SH4
CGCGGGGTAGATACAAGTCAATCCCCCAACAGAAAAGCAGCCCGCTGCTTCAGCCATTGCCTGTGCTCTCCATAGGCGTCGTCATGGCGACCCACCAACCGCCAGAAGTCCTTGGAGTGGTTGGGATGGACGAGATGGCAGAGCTCATGGATCACCACGTAGTTGGCAATGGCATGGGGCGCCTTGATGATGTTCCAGTTGAACGCCAGATGCCCTGTTGTGTTGCAGGAGCCCCAGCGTGATTTGAAGGTCCGAACGCTGATGCCCGCTGGCGTTACCCCAATCTGCCGGGCATAGCGGCTGGTTTTTTCCCGCAGCCGTTCCAATGCTCTGGAGCGATACCATGTTTGCAGGTACTGTCGGATTCTTCGCTGCCGCTGCGCACCCTGCTCGCCGGGGCGCACCGTTGCCCGGAGATATCCCCCCGAGAGGCGCACCCCCACCCGGCCCCCTTCCAGCACCTTGAGGCGATAGTTGCGCCCCAGATAGGGGAAGGATTCGCCGCTCACCAGTTCCCTGGGGCGAGGGAGTGGAACGGCTTGCCATTCCGCCGCCTTGGCCCGGATCCAGGGGCGCTTCTGCTGGAGAATCGCCGCCACCCGCTCATCCCCCAGGCGCTCCGGGATCCGCACGTGCAGTTCATTGCCGACGATGTGGAGGGCAGCGGTCCGTCTCGTGGAGCGGATCACCGCCACCCGCAGCCCCAAAATCTCTTCCGGGATGGCTGTCATCCGCGCCACTTGGCCTTGGCAAGATCCATGAACCGCTCCGTGACCTCAGCCGCCAAGGCTTGGGAGCCAAAGGGAAGCTCAAGGATGGACCGCTTGATCTGGAGCTTGATGCGGGCCACTTCGTCCCACTTGTCGAAGAAGCCGACGATCCGGGTGGCCTCCCGCAACGCGGCCACCAGTTCCCTGGTCACCTCAAGCACCCGCTGACGGGTCTCCTCATCCGTGTCCCCGTTACCTGATGCCCGGCTGACCTCCGCCGCCAGAACCCTGTAGAAGGGGCCTTCTTCTCCGCTGAGCCCCAGGTCGGCGTTTTGTCGGGCTTGCTCCTGCTCCATCCGGTCCCGGAACAGCAGCAGTTGCCGGGCCAACTCTTCCCAACGGTCCTCGTGGTTCCGGATGATCTCCTCCAAACGGCGGGTGAGGGACTGGTAATACTCGGGGTCCTCGTCCAGCTTGACCTTGATGTGGGCTCTGATGGCGTGCTCCACCTCCGACGCCCTGGCGCGGTTGTTGGCGTGGGCAGCAAGCACCTGCTCAAACTCCACGTCAAAGAGTTTGGTGGGAGCCACCCGCGGGTCCACCCCGTCGGCGCGGACGTGGTTCTCGATGAGCGCGCGCACCTTTTCCCCACATCCGGCGATGTTCAATTGCTCATCCCGATAACGGTTGCGGCACAGGACCACCACCTTGCCCAACGCCTTGAGATCGGCAAGGAAAGGGTTGGCGGCGGGGTCCGGCAGGACGATCTCCATCTGCCGGGCAAAGGTCCTGAAATCCGCCTCGAATCGCTGGCGTTTCAACTCGTCCGCCAGCAGGGTGACGCAGGCTTCCGTGTCCCGGAGATTTGCGCCCCTGAGGCGCCGCTTCACCCTGGTGTGGGCCGCCTGGAGCTTGGGGATCTCGTCCTTGAGGTCCTGGAGAGCACCCTGCACGTCGGTGGCGGAGAACACCTGCAGCGCCTCCGCCAAGTGGTCGGTGAGTCCGAAATAATCCACCACGTACCCCCTGAACTTCTCTGCCCTGGTGCGGTTCACCCGGGCGATGGCCTGCAACAGGGTGTGGTCCGTCAGTTTGCGATCCAGGTACATCACCTGGCAGATGGGGGCGTCAAATCCCGTCAGCAGCATGTCCTTGACGATCAGGATGGAGAGGGGGTGTTCTCCCATGGGCTGCTTGAACTGTTCCACCGCCCTCCTGTGACCGGCGGGGTCCGTCCACTTCTCCCATTCCTGTGGATCGTTGTGGCCGCTGGAGATCACCACGGCGGATTCAGGGGCGCCGGGGATGGCGTCCAGCTTCTGCTTGTAGGTGATGACGGCCTTCCTGCTGGAGGTCACCACCATGGCCTTGAAGCCGTTGGGGAGGATGCGCTTCCGGTAGTGGTCCACCAGATCCTCGGCCACCTGCTCAATGCGTTGGGACGCCTCCAGCACCGCCCGCTCCGTGCCGTATTTCTCCTTGATGGCCTCCTTCTCCGCCGGGGTCTTGTCCGCGAAATAATGTTCAAACAGGGCATCCAGGGAGTCCCCCGTCACCTTGGTGCGGGCTTGGCGTCCTTCGTAAAGAATCTGAACCGTGGCGCCGTCGGCCACCGCCTGCTCAATGGTGTAAGTGTCGATGTAAGCGCCGAATTCGTTGGTGGTTTTCCCGGACGCAATCAGGGGTGTTCCCGTGAACGCGATCTTGGGGGCATTGGGCAGCGCGGCATTGAGGGCGCCACCCAAAGATCCGTATTGGGTGCGGTGGGCCTCGTCCGCCAGCACGATGATGCGCTCGGAATCATTGAGGCAAGTGGGGACCGCCCCGGTGGCATCCACGAACTTCTGGATGGTGGAGATCACCAGGTCCGATCCATCCCTGGCCAGCAATTCCTTGAGGCGTCTACCCGAATTGGCCTGAAGGACGGTCTCCCCTTGCGCCCGCTGGAACGTGCTGGTCAGTTGCCGGTCCAGTTGGTTGCGGTCCACCAGGAAAACAAGCTTGTGGTCCCGCAGGGCGGGATCCCGCCTGATCTTCCGGGTGAGAAACACCATGGTGAGGGACTTGCCCGATCCCTGGGTGTGCCAGACGACACCTCCCTTGCCCTTGCGGTCCTCTGGCGCCTTGAGGCGGGCAACGGTCTTCCGAACCGCTCTGAACTGCTGATAACGAGCAACTTTCTTGACGGTCCGCCCGTCCTGGGTTTCAAAGACGGTGAAATTCTGAATCAGGTCCAGAAAGTTCCCGGGGGCAAGCAAGCCTTGGATCAAAACCTGCTGGGCCTTGGGAGATTCCCCCAGGTTGTTCTGGTCAGAGGGGTAGGGGTCTTTCCATTCCATGTAGGCCTCCATGGGGGAGGAAATGGCGCCAAACCGCGCCCCATCCCCATGGGTGGCGATCATCACCTGGTTGTAGTGGAACAGCCTTTCGCAACCTTCCGTGGCGCCCTGCTGGCGCAAATTGGCGTAACGGCGCAGTTGCTGGATGCCCTCCCCCATGGGGTTGGTGACGGTGGGGGATTTGCACTCCATCACCCCCAACGGCAGTCCATTCACGAACAGGATGATGTCGGGAACGATGACCTGGGCGGGACCCTGAACTCTGAACTGGTCCACACAGAGAAACTCGTTCTTCTCCGGGGCGTCAAAATCAATCAGCTTGACGGTCTGCCCTCGGCGACCATGGCCCAGATCCTGATCCAGGCTGAAGTATTGGGTGAGTTGTTCCCAGAACCATTGATTGGCCTCCATCAACGTGGCAGCCTGGATCCGGGTAACCTCACGAACCACCTTGCGGAGATTCTCCTCACTGATCCAGGGGTTGATGCGCCGGACGGCCTGCTCAAAATTGGGGGTGAGGACCACCTCCTTGAAGGAGGCGCGATGGTTGGCGTGGTCCGGGGCAAGGGCGGGGCCAGGCAATCGCCGCCATCCCACCCCCTTGAGTTGTTCAAGGGCGGGGGCTTCCACCAGGTTGCGCTCGTCGTTTGTCATGGTCTAGGGAGCGAACACACAACTGTGCGCAGGCTACCTGCCGCCATCCATTCCAAAACCAGCCAGGCCCCAGGGGTCCAGGTGATGGGGTCACTCCCCTGGAAACTTTGAAGCCTCCTCGCCTGGTTCAGGCACCGCCTTTGTTTCAGGCGGACGAGGAGGATGAGATTGATAAATTGTATCTATTCGTCTACCAACACCATCTATGCGAACATTAAGGTGATAAAATGCGCCTAATAATAAAATAATTATTGCTACTCCTATAGAAATTCCTGTCAATCCTATAGAGACTATAGTACTGGGCTTCAGCCATTCTCGTCGTTCAAGCTCTTTTCTCAGGTCTTTAAGCTCGTTTCCCAGATTTTTTATCTCTGCTCCAAATTTTGCCTCGTGCGAATCAACTCGACTCAAAAGATCTTTGTAATCTTTCAAATCATTAGCATCAACTGATCTGATTGATTTTTCTACAAATTTGGAACTGCTTTCTTCTAGTTGATTGTCACCATCTTCAAGGTGATTGTCAGGGGGAGGTGGCGTTTTATTCATTGTCTGACTTTCTGCTGCTGCTGGTCTTTGTAGCGTTTTTCATATTCTTCAAATACATCACTGTTGGAAATTATAATTCCTCTCGTTTCGGGTTTGTATCTTTTTCTCCATGCACCTTTGGCTTGATGGGTGATACCTATGAGTGTTGGTCCTGAGGGATGGGGGAAATTCCTAGCTACTCCTTTAAGTACTGCTATTTCCTTTCTATGGGCTATTTTATTCAAATCTTCTATGTCCTCAAAAGCGGACTCTGAGACGGACTTTGCGCCATAGCTGCTCAAGTGATAGTACAGTTCAGGATGGACAGGGCCATAGTCCCATGCTTCGAAATGCCCTTCTATCAGGGGCTCGTGTAGTTGCCCTAAGTAAACCATGTGGCTAATATAGAGGATTTTTTGCATTTCCAGGTTGGAGTACGTCCAGCCGGACATCTTGGCAAGATGCTTGCCAGCTCGCAGAACGGGAACGGTCATGGCTCTAGGCTCCATCAGAGGAAGGGCAACACTTGAGACGTGGGAACTGCATGTGGTTGTGAGGCAGGGGAGGGAAACCAGGCATAGCCAAGCTAGCACCAGTAGATCCTGGTGCAGTTGGATAGGATACATTTCGTGACCAAATGGGCGTATCCAGTGTGACAGCGGGGCTTCCGTAGGCTAGCCAGCTTTCCCGTGTGGGCAGGAGCCCTGGTAAGGCATCAGGCCTGTGCGGTTGTTGGTCCTTGATCCTGACGATGCCGGCGAGAGAGCAGTTCGAGGCTAGAGCGGAAGCTGGGAGTGCGCCTAGATGCTGACCCGCTTACGGCTGGAGAGGAGGTCTGAAGATAGTGCTGACTTCAGCGAGACGTACTTCTTCTCTAGCTCAAGTAATGCCGCCATCTGCTCGTCAACTCCCGAGAGGATTTCGGCAATCCTTTTCTGCTTGGTGACGGACGGGATGACAACATGCAGTTGCTCAAGATCCTCCAGTCTTATCCCTTTGACAGTACTTCCAGTGCTCTTGGCGGCAAGTGCCTTCTCGCTTGACCGCAGAAAGTGAAAAAGATATTCGCTGCTCAGCAGTTCTGGATGTGGGAAGATCGCTTTTAGATCTTGGTTTATTGCTACATCCATGCTAAATATGGCAGTCCGACCAACTGCCATTCTTGTTGCGACTAAGGAA
>NZ_JENA01000108.1 GCF_000586015.1 Candidatus Synechococcus spongiarum SH4
CAGGTGGTCAGGCAGCGCCATTGTCTCCATGAACCTCTGCCCTTTCAAGGGATTGCCGGAAATCTGGGCCTCAGCCGTGAGCGTACCCGTCAGATCGAGCAAAATGCCATGCGCAAGCTACGGCGGGCCGCCCGGGGCGGGTCACCCCATTGCCGACAACCCCGCACCGTGGAAAAACAAGGAAAAACAATCTGCCGCCCCGCACTGGTGAAGCGGGCGTGTGTACCGCAGCTTGAATCCTCTCCTTCCCATCCATGACACACAGTAGATTGGGAGAAACCCGGAACAACCCAGAAGTCTCCATTATGGATCATATGGCCATTGAAACAACGGTCTTCTCATGGATGTTTCGGAGAATCTCTCAGTTCCGGCTGTTGTCCCCTGAGGAGGAAGTCAGCCTGGGCCAGGTCATCTGCACATGGCGAAACTATCCTGGTGGTCTAAACTTGGCGCCAGCCAAGTTGCGCAGGTCAGGGATTCAGGCCCAGGAGCAAATGATTCAATCCAATCTCAGGCTTGTGGTCCATCTGGCGAAAAAATACCGGACCCGTGGTCTTCCTCTGGAGGATCTTATTCAAGAGGGGGCAATGGGTTTGCAGAGAGCGGTGGAGAAATTTGACCCTTCCAAGGGGCATCGCTTTAGCACCTATAGCTATTGGTGGATTAAACAGTCGTTACAACGGGCCGTCACCCAGAAAGCACCCACCATTCGTCTGCCGTTACACGTGGCGGATCGCCTGGTCCGCCTGGCGATGCTGGCCCAGCGCCTGTCCGACAAGCTGGGGCGATCACCCACTGTGGCGGAACTGGCCAGGATCAGTCAGGAAACCGAAAGCCAGATCCGCCAACTGCTCCACGCCGCCCAACTGCTCCGCACGGTCAGTCTTGAGCAGTACATGGAGGGTGACGGGGACCGGGCTTCCCTTGATCCGTTCATTGACGAGCGTCCCCAGCCCATGGATACGTTGATGCAGGCGCAGGAGAGAGACTACCTGGCGGCGCTCGTCACCACGGCTCGGTTGCAGGAGCGGGAATGGGCAGTGGTGCGGCAACGCCACTGCCTGAATCGGCGACCCACGTTCCAGGACATTGCCAAACGTCTGGCCATCAAACCTGAGGATGCGTACCGGGTCAATCAGCGGGCGCTCTGCAAGCTCCGCACCATTGCGCGAACCATGTGAACCGGCTCACCGTCAAAGCTTGGGGTGTTCCCCTGGCGGCTCAACGCCTCATCGGCGCCGCCCCATAGGAGGGGCAGAGTTCAGCCAGGCCGCAGCGTCCACAGGCCGGGCGCCGCGCCTTGCACACAGCGCGGCCATGGAAAATCAGGCGAATGGAGAGCAGGTCCCAATCGGATTGGGGCAGCAAGGCCATCAGTTCCTGTTCGATGCGGGCTGGATCCGTTGCCGCCACAAGGCCGAGCCGGTTGCTGAGACGCCGCACGTGGGTGTCCACCGTGACGCCCACGTTGAGGCCATAGGCTGTTGCCAGCACCACGTTGGCTGTTTTGCGGGCCACGCCGGGGCATCGCAGAAGCGCCTCCATCGTCTTGGGCACACGGCCCTGGTGGCGCTCCTGCAACAGGCGTGACGCGCCCACAATGTGGCGGGCCTTGTTGCGGTAGAACCCCGTGGAGCGCACATAGGGCTCCACCTGCTCCGGCTCCACGGCGGCAAAACTGGCGGCGTCGGGGAACCTGTCAAAGAGGGCCGGCGTCACCCGGTTCACCCGCTCATCCGTGCATTGGGCCGAGAGGATGGTGGCCACCAGCAACTGGAAGGGATTGCGCCAATCCAGTGAACAGCGGGCTTCCGGATAAAGCTGGCCCAAGTGCTGAAGGATCAGCGCCGCCCGCTGGGGGCGGGGCGGCCAGTCCCGGTTCTCCGCCACCGGCATTAGCTGCTCAACCACGCTTTGAAGATGCCAAGCTGGGATGTGTCACGGACCATTAGCACACCCACCAGCCCCAGCAACAGGGCGAATCCCAGGCGGTTCACCGCTTGGGTCCACCGTTCCGGCAGCGGTTGTCCCCGCAGCCCTTCCCAGAGCAGCAGCAGCATCTGGCCCCCATCCAGTGCGGGCAGGGGCAAGGCGTTGAGCACCGCCAGGTTGATGGAAATCAAGGCCGTGAACAACAGCAGACTGGCTCCCCCCTGCTGCGCCAACTGGGCCCCCACTTCCACAATGCGGACAGGCCCCCCCAGTTGCCGGGCCGTGGCCTGGAAATGGGTCAGCAGTTGCCCGTAACCCGCCAGGGTATTGGCTGTGATGGTCCAGAAGCCCCGGCTGGCCGTGGTCAGCCATTCCCCCACGTTCTCCACGGGCCGATACCGGCCTGTCCCATAGGGCTGAAGCTGGGCGCCAATGCGGCCGGTCCCCTCCTCGTCAAGGCGGGGGGTCACCTGACGCTCCTCTAAACCGGCGCCGCCCTCCAACTGGAGGGTCAGGGGAGATCCGGGCCGGGTCTGCACGGCCGTGATCAGGTTTTTTACGGCCTCATTCCCCTCCCCCAGGGGCTGGCCGTTGACGGCCACAACATGGTCCCCCGGTTGCAGAGCGGCCACGGCAGCGGGGGAACCGGGACTGACTCCCGTCACCACAATGCCCGCCGCGGCGGCGACCCCATCGGGCACGCCGTACACGGCCCCCTGGGCCAGCAGCGCCACCCAGGCAAAGATCAGGTTGGCCAGCACCCCTGCTGCAATCACCAGCGCCCGCTGGGGAAGGGGGCGGTTCTGAAACAGATCGGGATCCTGGGGACGAATCCCCTCTTCGCTCTCGGGATCGGGGAACGCCACGTAACCGCCGATGGGAATGGCCCGCAGGGCGAACTCAACCCCCCGGCGGCGCCAACCCACAAGCCTCGGCCCCAGGCCGATGGAGAAGCTGCTCACCCGAATTCCCTGACCTGTAGCCGCCAGAAAATGTCCCGCCTCGTGGATGGCAATCAGCAGCCCCAGCACAGCCAGGGCTGCCAAAATATGAATCACGGCGGCAACAGCATGGTTGCGCCATTCTGCCCTTTGCGAAGGAGTTGTGGAGCGAATCCAGGCGGATGCCGTCCTGGTGGGAGCAGGCATCATGGGCGCCACCCTGGCGACGCTGCTCCAGCAACTGGAGCCGGGACTCACGGTGTTGATTGTGGAGCGGCTGGGGCGGGTTGCAGCCGAAAGCAGCGCCGCCCTCAACAATGCCGGCACCGGCCACGGGGCCAACTGCGAACTGAACTACACCCCCATGGACAGTCGCGGCCGGCCCGATCTTCGCAAAGCTCTGGCCATTAACGGGGGCTACGAGCAGAGTCTGCAATTCTGGGCCGCGCTGGTGGAGCAGGGGGCGCTGGGCAGTCCCGGGACGTTTCTTCACCAGGCGCCCCACTACAGCCTGGTGTGGGGCGAGGATGACGTGGCTGCCCTGGCGCAGCGGCAGCAGTCCATGGCCGCCCTGCCCCAATTTGCAGGCATGGCCTTCAGCCGGGATCACGGCGCCCTGCGGGACTGGCTGCCCCTGGTGATGGAGGGTCGTCCGGCCGGGGAAGTGATGGCCGCCACCCGCTATGGACGGGGCACGGACGTGGACTTCGGCGCCCTCACCGAGTCCCTGGTGACCTGGCTTCAGCGCCAGCCTGGGGTGGAGTTGCGCCTCAATCACGGGGTGCGCCGCCTGAACCGTAGATCCGATGGCCGCTGGCGTCTGGACGTGGACCATGGCCGCAAGAGGGTGCAGGTGGATAGCCCCTTCGTGTTTCTTGGCGCCGGTGGGGGCACCCTGCTGTTGCTGCAACAGGCCGGCCTGCCGGAGGCCCGGGGCTATGGCGGCTTCCCCGTCAGTGGCCAGTGGCTCATCTGCCAAACGGCGCCCCTGGTTGGCCGCCACTGGGGCAAGGTCTATGGCAGGGCGCCGGTGGGCGCCCCCCCATGTCCATGCCCCATCTGGACAGCCGTTGGATCAACGGCCACCGGGGCCTGTTGTTCGGCCCCTATGCGGGTTTCAGCAGCAAGTTCTTGAAACACGGCTCCCTGTGGGACCTGCCCGCCTCCGTGCGCCCCCATAATCTGTTGTCCATGGCGGGGGTGGGGCTGCGGGAACGTCACTTGGTGGGCTATCTGCTGCAGCAACTGCGCCAAGACCCCGGGCAACGGCTTGCCAGCCTGCGCCGCTTTCTCCCCCAGGCGCAACCGGAGGACTGGCGCCTGGCCGTTGCGGGTCAGCGGGTACAGATCATCAAACGGGAGCCCGGCCGCAGGGCGCAACTGAAGCTGGGTACGGAGGTGGTGGCGGCAGCCGACGGCAGCCTGGCGGCCCTGCTGGGGGCCTCGCCGGGGGCGTCAACCGCTGTCACCGCCATGGCGGACCTGTTACGGCGCTGTTTTCCCCAACGCTTCCAGGGGGGCCACTGGTCCCAACGGCTGGCCCGACTTCTGCCCTACGACCCGACGGCGGACCCTGCTTCCGCTGCCGACCTGGCCCGATGTCGCCAGCGCTGTGACGCTATTCTGGGGCTGATGGAGGTGTAATCACGGCGCAACCCATGTAGGGCTGTAACGCCTGGGGGATGGCCACGGAGCCGTCGGGTTGCTGGCGCCGTTCCAGCAGGGCGGCCATGGTGCGGCCAACAGCCAGGCCGCTGCCGTTGAGGGTGTGGAGGAGGCGATTGCGCTTGCCGTCCTTCATGCGGATAGAGGAGCGGCGCGCTTGAAAATCCCCACAGGTGCTACAGCTACTGACTTCCCGATACACCCCTGCTCCAGCCAGCCACACCTCCAGGTCGTAGGTGCGACAGGCGGAAAATCCCAGATCGGCGGTGCAGAGCTCCACAACCCGATAGGGCAGGTCCAGGGCTTGCAGAACCGCCTCCGCATCGGCGGTCAGTTGTTCATGGGCCGCCTCGGAGCTATCGGGATGGCAGAACCAGTAGAGCTCCACCTTATTGAACTGGTGCAGGCGAATCAGGCCACGGGTGTCCCGGCCGTAGCTGCCTGCTTCCCGACGGAAGCAGGGGCTGTAGGCCACGTAACGGCGGGGCAGATCCGAGGCCGGCAGGATCTCGTCCCGATGCAGGTTGGTGAGGGGCACCTCCGCCGTGGGGCTCAGCCAGAGGTCGTCGTCCGCACAACGAAAGCTCTCCTCGGCAAATTTGGGCAGTTGGCCGGAGCCGGTGAGGCTGGCGGTGTTCACCAGGGCCGGTGGCAGGACTTCCACGTAGCCCCGGCTGACGTGCAGATCCAGCATGAACTGAATCAAAGCCCGTTCCAGACGCGCCCCCAGGCCCAGCAGCGTGATGAACCGGCTTTGGGCAATGCGCACGGAGCGCTCGCTTTCAAACAGGCCCAGGGTCTTGGCCAACTGCCAATGCTCCAGACC
>NZ_JENA01000109.1 GCF_000586015.1 Candidatus Synechococcus spongiarum SH4
GATTCATGGCAGGGGAACAGCCTGGGCCAGGAGTTGTTCATCCCGACCCCAGTCCGGCGGTTGACCCGATGCCGCGCCAGCCTGTTGACGAAAGTCCTTCTCGTAGCTGTCCCGGAGGCCCGCCACCAGGTCAAAGCGGGGCCGCCAGGCCAGTTCCCGGCACACCCGGTTGATATCCGTGAAGAAATGGGCAATGCGCAAGGGAAAAGCCTTGCGGGCCTTGGGCTCCAGCAGGTGGGGATCAAAGCTGCGCAACTGCACCTGCTCCGGGTTGTGGCCACAGGCCTGGGCGGCGGCAGTCACCAGCCCGCGGAACGTGACCCCCATGGTGCCGGAGCAGTTGTAGATCCGGTTGGTGCTGGTGTCCACCTCCAGACTGCGGGCCATGGCCTCCGCCAGGTCGTCCACATGGCCCAGTTGGGTGATGAGCTGGCCGTCGCCGGGAACGGGAACGGGGCGATTCGCCAGGATCCGGGCAAAAAACCAGCTTTCGATGGGGTTGTAGTTGCCGGGGCCGTAGATGTAGGTGGGGCGGAAGCTGGTGAAGGGAATCCCCTCCCGCCGCAGCCAGGCCTCCGTCTCCGCCTTGCCGGCATGGCGGCTGCGGGGATCCAGCGGTGCCTGCTCCGTGAGGGGCCACTGGTGGCCATGGGCATACACCCCTGCTGAACTCACGTACAGAAACCGGTGCCGTGGCCAGCCGGTGTGGGCGATCACCTGCTGACTCTCGGCCTGTTGACGGCCGCTGGTGTCAACAATCACGTCAAAACGACGCCCCGCCAGCCGGGCCAGATCCCCCGGCTCCTGACGGTCGCCCCGCACGTGCTCCACCCCTGCGGGGACCGGTCGCCTGCCCCGGCTGAACACCGTCACGCCGTGACCTGCGGCCAGAAGCCGGGGCAGCAGGGCCACACCGATGAACCGGGTGCCCCCCATCACCAGAACGTCCATCCAACAACACGGCAACTTCCGTTATTCAACCCTGTTGCGCCATCAGGGACACTGGGTTCTGCTTGCTGCTGTTGCCATGGAGGTGATTCCCGCCATTGATCTACTGGATGGCGCCTGTGTGCGGTTGCTTCAAGGGGATTACGGCCAGGTGACCCGTTTCAGTGACGATCCCGCTGCCATGGCCCGCACATGGCGGCAGCTTGGCGCCCAACGGCTCCACCTGGTGGATCTGGACGGCGCCCGCCGGGGCGAGCCCAGCAACGACGACGCCATCAAGGCCATCGTCTCAACGGTGGAGATCCCTGTGCAACTGGGGGGCGGGGTGCGTTCCGTGGAACGGGCCAACCACCTGCTGGCCTGTGGCCTGGATCGGGTCATTCTGGGCACCGCCGCCCTGGAAACCCCCCAACTTGTCCGTGAGTTGGCTCAGGCTCATCCCGGTCGCGTTGCCGTGGGCATTGATGCCCGCAACGGTCTTGTGGCCACCCGGGGCTGGCTGCGCCAGAGCGCCATGGAAGCCACCGGGCTGGCGGCCAGTCTGGAGGGCAGTGGCGTGGTGGCCATCATCAGCACGGATATCGCCAGAGACGGCGTCATGGGGGGGCCAAACCTGGCCGCCCTGCAAGCCATGGCCCGGGCCGGTTCCATCCCCGTCATTGCCTCCGGCGGGGTGGCAAATCTGGCCCACCTGAAGGCCCTGCAGAACCTCCGCCCCCCTCTGGCCGGCGTGATCATTGGCCGCGCCCTTTATGATGGCGCCATCACCCTCCCCGGGGCCCTGGAAACCGTGGCGGGAGTCCCGACCCAACCTCCCAGGACCCGGTGAGAGTCCCTAGACTTCCAAGCTGATGGTCCCTGACCGCCGCCGGATCCATCCATGACCACCTCCACCGCCGAACCACCCACTGCCCACCTGAGCCTCCAGCAGTCTCTGCAGGGGGCCGTGAAGCGCTGCGCCGCTGCGGGTTTGCGCATGAGCCACCAACGTCGCCTGGTGTTGGAATTGCTGTGGAAAGAGCGGGAACACCTCAGCGCCCGGGACATCTTTGAAAAAATCAATGCCCGGGAGAAGAGGAGCATTGGCCAGACCTCCGTGTATCAAAACCTGGAAACGCTGCAGAAGTTCGGCATTATCGAATGTCTGGAGCGCAGTGGCGGCAGGCTCTACAGCTACCGCACGGATTCCCATAGTCATCTGATTTGCAGTGTCACGGGTCGGATTCAAGACCTGGACGTGCAGCTTCCAGAGGACCTGCTGGCGGATATCGAGGCTCGAACCGGCTATCGCATTACCGGCTTCACCATGCAGTTGGTGGGCGCCCCCTTGCAGGAGCCGTCCAAGCCGGCTAACCCTTGACCACTGGCCTTGCCATGGGGTTGTTGATGCAGAGGGTTCTGATCTATGGGCCGCCGAGCCAGAAGAGGCAGTTGGCTGCAGTGCTGGGCCAGGGGGTCACCGAAGGCGGCCCTGTGCAGGGTATTGATGAAGCCGAGGCAAGCCGGCGCCGGCCCGACCTGGTGATCTGGGTGGCCCAGGCGGTCCATGACACCGGCGCCCTGGTCCGGGAGGCGCTGGCCCTGGATCAACGCTGGCATCCGGCCCCTTTGCTTCTGGTGCTCCAGGGTCCCATCCAGCCGGGTGGTCTGCCCCTGGGGGAATTGCCCATTGCCGGCATCCTGCAAAATCCCGATGCCCCCACCCTGCGCCATGCCCTCCCCGTGCTGCTGAGCGGGGGGCGGGTGTTCGACGTGCATTCCCCCCCGCTGCGCCCCCCGGGGAGCGCCAGGGACTGAACGGGGTGTTCTCCCAAGGACTGATGCAGATCCAGGCCAAGGCCAAGCTGGTGACGGCCCAACTCAAGCAGCGCCCCGGCACTCTGCTGCGCTGGGTGCTGGAGGGTCAGCAGCGGGAGTTGGCCATGGCCCGCACCCTGGTGGTGACGCTCCACGCCGCCACCGCCAGAACCCTGGGCCTGAAGGGCTTGGCCCCAACCGGGGCGGGGGGCGGGGATTGGGTCCCGGTGTCCACGGGGCTCACCCTGCGCAGCCGTACGGCAAAGGGGCTGTGGGACACCATCAGCCAGCGGCTCCTGGAGCGGATTGCTCGCAATCCCCGGCCCCTGGAGCAGCAACTGCTGGCCCTGGGGGCCTTGGCGCCCGGCCCGCGGGCAGCCCTGCTGCGGCAGTTGCTGGGCCAGATGGGGCTGGCCCTTCAGCAGGTGCGTCGGGAAGGACTGCGGGGTGAAGCGTTGCTGGAGTGCTGGCGGGATCTTCAGGAGGAAATCATGCTCCACGGTCTCCAGGGGCTGGGTGGGGCCTATCTGCGCATCCCCCGGAACGGGGCGCTGGTCTCGGTGAGCGAGCACCTGCTGGCCATGGAACTGCCCGGCCCCGAGGCCCTCAACCTTGCCCCCCGGGCCACCGTAGAGCCCATGCTGGCGGCCCTGGTGCGGGCCGAGCCGGTGCTGCTGGACGGCCACCTGTTGGCGCCGGATACCCCGGCAGCCCTGCTGCGCCTGGAGCTGCTGCTGAGTGACTGGCTGTTGCGCATGGGATCCGCCCTGGCCGGTCTGGTGTTGGAAGAGAGCAGCCAGTGGCCGGAGTTGCGCCGCTTCCTGCTGCGCCCCGACCTGCTGCCCACCCGCCAGTTGGAGCGGCTCCGCAACCACATCAACTCCCGTGAGCGTTACGAACAACTCGTCCTTGAGCCCCTGCGCATCTATGAAAGTCGCCGCGAGTTGCTGCTCCTGCAAGGGGATGGGGTGGTCACCCAAACGCTCATCGACCCCCGTGACCAGGAGTTGCGGCAACTGGAACCTTTGCAGCGTCTGGTGACCCTGTCCCTGGAGTTGCGGGATGCCCTGGGTCCCCAGTTGCGGGTGTTCAGTCAACGGCTGGGGGACCTGCTGGTGACCGTGCTGACGCAGATCATTGGCCGGGGCATCGGCTTGATTGCCCGGGGGGTGCTGCTGGGGCTGGGACGTACGCTGCAGGGGAGTGGACGCTAAGGGGAGGTCATGGCGTGACCCAACAACACGGTCGTCACCGGTTCCGTCGTCACTGGTTGTCTCTGCTGGCCCTCGTGGTGGCGGCCATGGGGCTGCTGCCGCCCTCTTCCGCCTGGGCCGGCCGCCTGGACAACGCCTATGACGGCAACATCTTTTCCCTCTATGCGGGGGACGGGGCCATGGTGCCGCCCCGCAACAGCCTGGCGGATAGCCTGCGGCAGCGCCGCCCTGCCGTCCTGGCCTTTTATCTGGACGACAGCAGCGACTGCAAGCGCTTTGCCCCCACCCTCTCCCGGCTCAACGGAGAATTCCGGACCGGTGCAGACGTGATTGCCCTAAGCACGGACAGCCTGGACCCTGTGGAGGATGCTTCCCCCGATAACCCTGCCTACTATTGGCGTGGTCTCGTTCCCCAGGTGGTGATCCTGGACCGGGACGGCCGTGTGGCGCTGGATCGGGCAGGCCAGATTCCCCTGGAGGATCTGGAGCAGAGCCTGTCTGTGGCGTCAGGGTTGGAACTTCCGGAGGCCATGACCCATGGCCGGACCCGGGCCATGGCGGTGAACGAAATCAATGCGGAGGTGGTCAGGGCGCCATGAGTGATCCCGGTGGGTGGTGGCTGCTGGCCCTCGCTGGCGTTATCCCTGGCCTGCTGGCGCTGCTGGAGTTACGTCACCGTCTCCGCCCCGCCAGTCCGCTGCGCATGGAGCCGGGGCCATGGCGGCTGCACCGGGATCGGGACCGGATGCAGGTGCAGGTGCGGGTGGCCCTGGTGAACACCCACGCCCGCAAGGAGGTGATGGTTGCCGGGTTCCGGGCCGAACCCACCCTGCTATCCACCCGGGCGGTTGACGGGATCAAGGTGAAGCTTCGGGTCACGCCGGACCATCCCGATGCAGAACCCCGCCCCGACGGCTATTGGGCCGTCTCCATTTTGAAACCCCGACAGCCCATGGCGGCCCACCTGGACCTGGTGCTGGCTGGCGCCGGTCTGGGAAGCCTTCAAGCCCTCTGGCTGGAGATGGGCTGGCTGGCCTATGGACCGTTCGGCCACCTCCGGCAGCGCCATGGTCTGGTGGTCCCTCTGGCCGAACCGGCCGGGGATGGGCAGCCAACCTGGCGGCAAGGGGCGGGCCATCAGGTGTTGCCCCTTGCCACCCACCTGCTGGGCTCGCTGGACGATCCCCTCCAGGTGCTCCGCCGTTATGCCGGCCCCCATCTACAGCCGGGGGACGTGGTGGCCCTTGCGGAAACCCCCCTGGCCGTAATGCAGGGCCGCTACCGCCTGGGCACAACCGTGGAGCCCTCCTGTCTGGCGCGCCAGTTGTGCCGGGTGTTCCATCCCCA
>NZ_JENA01000110.1 GCF_000586015.1 Candidatus Synechococcus spongiarum SH4
CTGTGCCATCAGGAGAACGGCCGCGTCTGCCGACAGCGCCGCTCCACCGCGGCCACCAGACCAATGCCAAGACAATTCATGAGCAGCGCAGACCGTCCATAGCTCATGAACGGCAATGGAATACCCGTCACCGGACCCAGGCCGGTGGTCATGAACACGTTCACCACCACTTGAAACATCACCATGGCCAGGATGCCAATGACCAGGAACGATTCAAAGTCGGTTTTGGCCGCCGTAGCGATCTTGAGCAGGCGCCAGGCCCAGGCGCAAAACCCCGACACCACCAGAAAACAGCCCACAAATCCCAACTCCTCCCCTAAGGCGCTGAAGATGAAGTCCGTGTGTTGCTCCGGAATGAACTGGAGTCGGGTCAGTTGCCCCTGGAGCAGACCGGCGCCGGAAAAGCCGCCGGAGCCAATGCCGATGGTGCTCTGGATGATGTGGTAGCCACCCCCCAGCGGATCAATGGAGGGATTCAGAAACAAGGTCAGCCGATCCCGCTGGTAGTCCTTGAGGCCGTGCTCCCAGAGCCAGGGCGTCCCCAAGGATGTTGCCGTTAGAGCCGCTGCCGTCAGCCCGGCGCTGATCCAGCGCCAGGGCAGGTGACGCCAGGCCACGATCCCCATGGCGGCAATCCAGACGACCTGAACCACAAGGGCGCCCGGATCGCCTCTGTGGTGGAGAGCTCCCAGTAACGCTGTGGGCAGGGGGGACAGCAGCAAGAGAAGCCACTGCCAGGGCATGGTGGACCAGTACAGCATCCACAGCACCACGGCCCCGAACACCAACGACGTGCCCAGATCCGGCTGGATCAACACCAGGGCCCACGGCGCCAGAACCACACCGAACGGGCGCAGCAGGTCAACGGGGTGCTCAATGGGGAACCGATCCAGAACGGCTGCCACAAGAATCGTTGTGGAAAGCTTGGCGAATTCCGAGGGCTGCACCTGGAACGGCCCGAGGGCCAACCAACGCTGGGCCCCCAGCGCCTCGGTGCCGAACAGGTTGACCGCCAGAAGCATGGCAATGGTGGCCAGCAGGAGCGCCAGCAGGATGACAGGGGCCCAGGCATCCCCCATGGGCCGGTTCTCCTGGGGGAGCGGGCCCTGGGTTCCCGCCTGCCACTGCTCGGATCGGCGTAACGACAATCTCTGGAGAGGAAGCCGGGATAGATAAGCCGCCAGCACAAGACCCACACTCCCTGTGAGCCAGTGATCCAGCCAGAGCCCGCCCATGCTCGTCAGCTTGCAGAGGATGAGGGCGCCCCCCACTCCGGCGAAGAACAACGGGGGGAATTTCAGAAGGCCGACCAGTCTTCCGGGAAGCCGTGGGGTCTGCAGTTGCAGGCCGATCCAGCGGCAGACGGTGAGCGCGACGGTCTGAAGCAACGTGGTGCGGGAGATCACGAGAAGCAGGGCCGCCAGCAGCGCCGCAACCGCGGACCCCTGGCTCAGCCAGGGGGAATCACCGGCCACTTGGCGCTGGGTGCTGGCAATGAGCAGACCCGAGACGCCAATCAAGACCACAGGCACACCCCAAAGCACCAGATCGAACCGGGGCTCCGCGCCTCGCTCCTGGTAACGGCTTGAAAACCGGCTGGATCTGCGGCGGGGGAACAGATCCATGGCGTCAGCGAGGGGTTGTCAGGCGCTTGCGGAGTTGCTGCGCCAATCCCTGCAGGGCGACCCCGGCGGGAGAGTCCGGTTGGGAGAGCACCAACGGTTCCCCCTCCGCCCCCGGCAGTTGCAAGGGCAGTTGAGCCAGCAGGGGCACACCGGCCTCGTCCGCCAACCGGGCGCCGCCCCCTTCGCCAAACAGGGCATAGCGTTGCTCCGGTTGATCCGGCGGCGCAAACCAGCTCATGTTCTCCACCACCCCCAGAACCGGCACCCCCAACTGCTGAAACATGGCCAGGCCACGGCGGGAGTCCGCCAGGGCCACCTGTTGCGGCGTTGTGACAATCACCACTCCCTCCATGGGAACCGCCTGGGCCAGGGACAACTGGGCATCCCCCGTCCCCGGCGGCAGATCCACCACCAGCACGTCACGGGCTCCCCATTTCACCTGATAGAGGAATTGACGGATCACGCCGTTGAGCATGGGCCCCCGCCAGATCACCGGCTGGCCCGGGCTGATCAGCAATCCCATGGAAACCATGGCAATACCCCAACTCTCCAGGGGCAGGAGCAGTTGCTGGCCACGCTCTTCAACCGTCTCCGGTTTCTTCTCGCTCAACCCCAGCATGATGGGGGTGTTGGGACCGTAAAGATCCGCGTCCAGCAGACCAACCTGCAGGCCCGTCACCGCCAGGGCGCAGGCCAGGTTCACGGCAACGGTGCTCTTACCCACGCCCCCCTTGCCACTGCTCACCGCCACCACGGTTTTGACGCCGTCAATGGGGCGGGTCTGGGGAGCGGTTGGCGCCGCAGGGGCGGCAGCCAGCTCAATCTGCACGTCCTCAACACCGTCAAGAGCCAACAGGGCGGCCCGCGCCGCCTTGGCAATGCGATCCCGCTGGGGGTTGGCATGGGTAGGCAGGGCCAGTTCGATGATGGCGCGTGATCCCTGGAGCCGTGGCTTGCGAATCCACTCCAGGTCCAGCACGCTTTTCCCGCTGCCCGCATCAGTCAGGGGGCGAAGACAGGCCAGCGCTTCACTAATGGTGGTCATGGGGTGGGAGAAGGGTGGGGGAGTGTCAAGATCTTGCCTGAACTACGCTCATCCCATGGTGCAGCATCCTCCGCAAGAGGCCCCGTGCCATTCCCCCGTTTCCCCGGAGCCGCCGCCTGATGCCCGGGAGCGGTTCCGGGCCTTTGCCTGTGGTCTGCAAGACCGGATCTGTGCAGCCCTGGAGGAACTGGATGGCGTTGGCCGCTTTACGGAAGAGCGCTGGCTGCGTCCGGAAGGGGGCGGCGGTTGCTCACGGGTGCTGAGGGACGGGGCGGTGCTGGAGCAGGGGGGCGTCAATTTTTCCGAGGTGGAGGGCAGCCGCCTGCCCCCGGCCATTGTGAAGCAGCGGCCCGAGGCGGCAGGGCAGCCGTGGTTTGCCCTGGGCACCTCCATGGTGCTTCATCCCCGCAACCCCTATGTCCCCACCGTCCATCTCAACTACCGCTATTTCCAGGCGGGGCCGGTGTGGTGGTTTGGCGGCGGCGCCGATCTGACCCCCTACTATCCCTTTCTCCAGGATGCCCGACACTTTCACCGCACCCTGCAGGGGGCCTGTGACGGCGTTGATCCTCGCTATTTCCCCGTTTTCAAGCGTTGGTGCGACGAGTACTTCTACCTGAAGCACCGCCAGGAAACCCGGGGGGTGGGGGGCATCTTCTTCGACTATCAGGATCCCGCCGGCGTGCTCTACCGGGGAGAGAACGGCCAGGGGGAGGCAGCCCGGTACAGCGGGAACATCGGCCCGATCCAGCAGGATTGGGAGCAGTTGTTCCAGTTGGCCCAGGCCTGCGGCCATGCCTTCCTGCCCAGCTTCCTGCCCATCGCAGAGGCGCGACACGCCATGATCCATGGGGAGCGGGAGCGTCAATTTCAGCTTTACCGCCGGGGTCGCTACGTGGAGTTCAATCTGGTGTTTGACCGGGGCACCATCTTCGGCCTTCAAACCAAGGGGCGCACCGAATCCATCCTCATGTCCCTCCCCCCCCTGGTGCGTTGGGAGTACGGCTATCAACCGGAAGCCGATAGTTGGGAAGCACTCCTGTACGAGGACTTTCTGCGGCCCCGGGATTGGCATGGGGACAGGGAACTGGAGGCCCGTTGCCGCGCCCGTGGCGCCCTGGGCTGATTCTTGCTAACGGGTGACGTTGATGGCTGGCGGCGGCGGAATTTGCAGCGGCAGGGAAGGTTGCTGGCTGGCCGTTGCCCTATTGGCGGGTAAGGTGGGCAGTGCCGGCATCTGGAAAACGGGCTTGGGCACGTCCAGGGCCTGGGCCATGGTGGTCACCACCCGATCAGCAATGGTGTTGAGAGCCCTGTCCCGGGTGGCGGGATTCCGCAGCTTGTTCTCCAGGTCCCCTTCCAGCTTGCCCACCTCCAATATGGTGATGCCCCGCTTGGGGGCGCCCAGCACCCCACGAAAGTCCCAGGGGAAGGAGCCGAATTCCCGCGCCAGGTACTCATCAATGACCGTTTGCCCCCCATACACCCGGGGGATGACGCCGGAGCCAAGGCCGTCATGGCCATAGGCGTCGTAATGAATCTCCAGCGCATAGCCCCCTGCCTGCGCATGGCGCTTGCCCTGGCTCCAGTTGGTGCGGGGGTCGTCACCGTTGTGGATGGTGCGGACGCCGGGGTCATAGAAGCGGATATTGAGCCCCCGCTGCCTGCCCAGCTTGACAATGCGCTGGGCCGTTTTCAGGTTCCAGAAGGTCTCGTCGGTGATGCCGGGCTGCATGGGGCGCGCCCCGTTGACAGCCACCGCATAGCCTCTGGTGCCAGGACTGATGCCTTGGGAGTCCGCATGGCCCGCCAGCACAAGAATGGGCACGGTGGGATTGAGTCGCCGCTTGCCCAGCCAGTTCTTCTTCACCGTGAGCCGTGAGCGCTCCCCCGTGTTGACTTTCACCCTGAGGAACTGCCCGTAGGGCTCCCGAGGCAGGGCCGCCTGCGCCAACAGGGTTTGCGCCAACAATGGCTGGGCCAGGGGAACCGGACTGATCAGCAGCAGGATAAAAGCCAGAGCGGAACGGGACGGCACAGGCGCCAACAATCAGGCCTCCACCGAATTATTCAAACGGGATGTCAGTTGTGCAAGGGGTGAGCCGCAACTGCAGGGTCTTCTCCAACTCGGCCTCCACCGCCAGGAGTTCATCGCGATGGACCCGCATCGCCAGACGACAGGGCACCACCTGATCGGGCGTGAGCAAACGGATCGCCACTGCTCATGCCGTTGGGCGCGGCGCAGATAGACGGGCGCGGCCGCCAACCCCGCCAACCCCAGAGCAAGGGGCCATGGCTGGCCTCCGGGCAGCATCTGACTGATCGCCAGCCCCAGGGCCGCGCCGCCACAACACCCCAGCACCGCCAGCAGCACGGCCAGGGGAATACTGGCGGCCACATGGCCTTCATAGACCAGGCGGCGCTGTTCGGGATGGGTGCGGACCACCTGCCAGCCCCGCTCCGCCAGCCAACTGTCCAGGTCACGCAACAATTGCAACGGGGGACGATAGCTGCTGATGATCATGGCGGTGGTGCGGTCCTTGCTGGAGGCCCGCAGAAAAAACACCAGACCCGTGGCCAGCAACACGGTCAGCGCCAGGG
>NZ_JENA01000111.1 GCF_000586015.1 Candidatus Synechococcus spongiarum SH4
GGTGAACGGTGTTGCGAGTTCGCCACGGTTCACCCCCGGCGTCAGGGACGCCGCCACCGCTGTGTCTGGATGGCCGTGGCCCAGCGGGAGACGGGCAACGGGCCGCTGCAGGCCATCGAGAAACTGGACATGGACACGGGCCGGCGTTGGACATGGAGTGCGGCGCCCCGGGGATTTGTCAGTGAGCCGGTGCTGGTTCCCCACCCCCACAATGCCGCCGAGGATGCCGGCTGGATTCTCTCCCTGGTGTGGAATGGCGCCCGGCGCGCCAGTGACGTGGTGATCCTCCGCGCTGGGGACTTGCAACTGCAAGCGGTCCTGCGCTTGCCCCTGGCCGTTCCCCACGGCCTCCACGGCAGTTGGAGCCGGCGAGACATCACGCCCCCCGCACCATGAGACCCGCCAGCGCCAGTGCCGCCTTTCCCTTCCCCTCGGTGGGGCCGCGGCGCCATGATCCAGCGGCCGTGGCGGCCGTGGCCCAGGCGTTGACGCCCCTCCAGGCCGATGGTCTGCGGCTGCTGGTCAAACCCGAGGAGCGCCGCCGTCTCAGCCGTGACGCCTACGACTATTCCCCGGTTCTGACCCCCAAACTGGCGGCGGCAGAAGCGGAGTTGGTGGCGTGTCCCGTCACCGTGGAGCAGGTGGAGGCGGTAGCGGCCGCCTGCGCCCAGCGCCGTGTGCCCATCACCATGCGGGGCGCAGGCACCGGCAATTACGGCCAGGCCGTCCCCCTGCAGGGGGGTGTATTGCTCGCCATGACCGGCCTCCGGACCCTCCGTTCCGCCACCGGGGACCGCTTCACCGCCGAAGCGGGTTGCCGGCTGGTGGTCATTGACGAGGCGCTGGCGCCCCATGGGGTTGAGCAACGCCTTCTGCCCAGCACCTACCGCACGGCCACCATCGGCGGCTTTGTGGCGGGGGGCTCGGGGGGATCGGCTCCATGGGTTGGGGCTTCCTTCGGGATCCCGGCAACGTGCTGGGGATGGAGATTGTCACCGTGGAGCCCCAGCCCCGCCGCCATCAACTGATGGGCGCCGCCGCTGCGCCCCTGAACCATGCCTACGGCACCAACGGCATCATCGTGACCCTGACCATGCCCACCGCCCCGCTGCGCCGCTGGCAGGAGCTGCTGGTGGCTGTGCCCGGCCTGGAGCAGGGTCTGGACCTGGCGGATCAGTTGCGCAGGGCGGCGCTGCCCATCAAGGAACTCAGCTTGTACGACCAGCGGATTGTGGCCCTGGTGCGCCCCCTGGGGGGAGCGGCCCACAGCGGTGGTGGTCGGCTCATTGCCGTTGTGGCCATGGAGGCCATGGAGACGGTGAAGACGCACTTGAGGCGCCACAAGGCCCAATTGCTGGCGCAGCGCCCCCAGACCGTGGCGGGGTCCCTGCGGGAACTCACCTGGAACCACACCACCCTCCATGCCCGCGCCGCCGATCCCGCCTGGACCTACCTGCAACTCCTGCTGCCCCCGGAGCCCGCTGCCGTGCTACAGGCCCTGAACCGTCAGCAGGGGGATGGGATGGCCTGGCATCTGGAGGCGGTGCGGAGCGGAGGAGAAAGCCGCTGGGCCGCCTTGCCCCTGCTGCGCTGGAACGGCGCTGCCCCCCTGGCGGCGGTGATGGAGACAGCCCGGAATCTGGGCTGCACCCTTTTCAATCCCCATGTGATCACGGTGGAGGACGGGGGGGTGGGGGTGGTGGACGGGGACCAGGTGCAGGCCAAGCAGGCCTATGACCCGGCCGGGTTGCTGAACCCCGGCAAGCTGCGGGGTTGGCTGGAGCGGGAAGCGTCCGGGCAAGGTGCGGCAGGCCCCCTCATGGGAGGTTGAATTCCGCGAGGGCATGGGCCAAGTTGTGGTGATCATGGCCGGGGCGGGCAAGTTTGCACAGGGCAAAACGCTCCAGTTCACTCAGCCGCCGCCATTGGTCGCCACCCATGGCGCGCCCCATGGGTTGCAGCGCCGCGGTCACGGTCTCCGGGGGCTGTGGCCGCCGCCAGAGGGGAGCGGGGGGAATGGGCAAGGCCCCGACGGGACCATCCGCCATGGCGGCGGTGCGCTGCTTGAGATGCGTGGCCAAAGCCTGGAGAGCGTCTGGCCCGTCGAGCCAGTCCACCAACTGTTGACGCTCCCGCTGATCAAGGGCCAGCCAGTGGCGTAGTTTCAGCTTGATGCCCGCCAAGTCCAGCTTGCGGCGCACACAGAGGGGGATACAACGCCAACTGCCCATGAAGTCCGCTTCAAAGGCAAAGCAGCGGCTCGCCTCGTTTATCGACATGCCGCGTGTTGCCGTTGGGGTTCCATGCTCCCCAGCACCTGGCGGAGGCGGTCCCGCTTCCGGCGCACCTGCCCGCTGGCCAGCAACTCCGCCGCCGCCGCCAGGCAATCCGGCAAGGAACGCTCACGGTTCAGAAACCAGAGGTAGGAGCCGCTGTTCCAGACCACTGCCCGGCACAAGGGGCCACGGCCCTCCAAGGCGGCTTCCGCCATTCCGGACCAGGTCTCTTCACCGCTCCAGGCCAGATCCGCCCCGAAATAACCATGGTCGCGGGGATGGAAGATCTGACGCTCCGCCTGGCCGTCACGCACATGGGCAAGGATGCCGGCGCGGCTGGTGGGAATATCCGTGCTCCCCTCCAATCCCTTGACGGTGACAACGTTGGGCTCCCCGTATTCCGCCAGGGTCGCCCAGGCCCGGCTCTCCGTTGGGGGATGGACAAAGCCGGACACCAGCAGATGATCCCCCTTGTGGGGGGACCAGAGCAACTCCAGGCTGGCCACCGGGGGGCGCTTGCCCAGTTCGTCGCGAATTTCCACCAGTGTCTCGGCCTCGGGGAAGTGCAGGGGCTGATGGGTGAGGGCCAGGTTCTCCTGGTCAAGACAATGTTGCACGCCGGCAATGGTGAGACCGGAAAAGTCGATACCCACAGCCTGGAGCAACTCCATGGGGGTAATGCCGTATTTGATGGGCATGCGGCGCCCCCCATGGAGAATGACGGGATGTCCCCCTGCGGCCAATACCAGGGCTGTGATGGGGAACACGGGTGCGGTCCTGGTGCGGCCGTCGTAGGGCATCCCGAAGCAGATGGGCGGACGGGGGCCTTGGCTGTGGAGAGAAGGACCATGGGCGTTGTAGTGGTCCAGCATGCCTGCCAGCTCCTGGGGTTCCGGACGGCGGATGCGGTGGGCAATGAGAAAGGCCCCCATCTGGGCAGGGGTGGCGTCGCCGTTGAGCATCAGCGCCATGGCCTCCGCAGCTTCCTCCCGGGAGAGGCCGCGGCTGGTGTGTTCGCCACTGCCAATTTTGCGCAGCAGTTCCCGGAAGCGTTGCCGGCTGCTCCGAGTCACCATGACCACCCTCCCGAGACCATCATCTCAGCGCCCCCCGTTGGCGGCCATGGGGGAATGATCTCTGGCAACGTGGGGCCGACTCCCATGGTCACGCTTGCCCGTGTTGAGCAGGTCAATTCTGGACGGCGCAGTGTGTTGTTCCGAACGTGTCATTGTAACAACTTCCCCTTGCAGTCCTACTGTGTTGGATACTTTTGGATTATGCGGGGGGATCCCGGTCCGCCAAGTATCTGTTGCAACGGTTTTAGCCCCATCCCTGGCGTTGGAGCCAACAAAGCCTCCACGGGGATACGCCAACGGGGGAACTGGTCCTTATGGTTGAACCACCTCTGTGTCCTGGACTCCCGTTGCCATGAATGCCTCCCATCAGGTCACCTGTCCAGAGCTTGCCCGGACCATTGCCAGTGTGGCCACAGCCTTCCGTCAACGGTTCCCCGACGGACGGGCTGATCTCTGCCCCTGGCGGGATGACCGGCGTACCCGCCATTGGGAGGAGGCCAACTCCATTGACCTGGGCTTTCACTTCCCTGGCTGGAGCCCACGGCTGGCCTGTCGCAGTGTGCTGGTGCAACTGCAATTCAAGACGGCGCCGGGGCAGCAGGGGCAACTGCTGGGTCTGGTGCTGCGGGGCATCAGCTTCCGGGGAGAGCAATGGCGTCTCGCCACGTTGGGGCCATGGCAGCCGGAGGGGAAGGACAGGCCCACGGAGGACGTGAGCCAGGCGCTGCAGCACTTTTGCCGTGACGTTTTCAAGCTGTTCGGGGCTGTGGCCAAGTAAGAGCGCGGGCAGCGGCTTGGCATCAGTGGCTCCCCTACACGGCTTTGGGCTGGCGCCCTCTCGGCGCGGGCAACCTGTGGCGGTACACCAGGCTACCGTTGAGCAGGTGGGGCTCAGACTGGGCGCCCAGTCTCTCCATCAGGGCAATGGAGCGGATGTTGTCCAGGGAGACATAGCTCACCAGACGGGGCAGCTCCAGTGACCTGAGGGCATAGTCCCGCGCCGCCTGGGCGGCCTCCAGGGCAAGGCCCCGGCCTTCGGCCGCCTGGATGAGGGCAATCCCCAGTTCCGGATCCTGATCCCCCGGCTCAAACCCCAGCACAACCACCCCCAACGGCACGCCATCCCCCTTCCCCTCCATGATCCACGCACCATGGCCACGCCAGAGCCAGACACTGCACGTGCGTGCAATCATCCCAGGCCTCCTCCCGCGTCATGGGGCCTCCCATGAACCGCGCCCGTTGGGAGCAGGCGATCCGGGCATAGATCCGGAAGTCCGTGATGCGGGGAGCCCGCAGCCGCAGCCGTGCTGTCTCCAAAACCGGGATCCGGTCGCTGAGGCGCTGGGCCAGGGCCGCCGCCGGTCCCACGGGGGGACGTTCATGGGGGCCGGGTTTCTCGGACATGTTCACAGCCACAGCCCTCACAGCCCGGTAATGCAATAGCCCCCATCCACGTAAAGCACCTGTCCGCTGATACCGGAGGCCAGGGGGCTGGCCAGGAACGTGGCGGTGTTGCCCACCTCCTGCTGGGTCACGGTGCGGCGCAAGGGGGCCTTGGCCTCCACGTGGTGGATCATCTCCAGAATGCCCCCCACCGCGGAACTGGCCAGGGTGCGGATGGGGCCGGCGCTGATGGCGTTCACCCGCACCTGTTTCTCAGGCCCCAACTCGGCCGCCAGGTAGCGCACGGAAGCCTCCAGGGCCGCCTTGGCCAGTCCCATGACGTTGTAGTTGGGCACGGCCCGCTCGGCCCCCAGGTAGGTGAGGGTGATCACACTGGCCCCTTGGGAGAAGAGGGGCTTGGCCAGGCGGCAGAGGGAGGTGAGGGAGTAGGCGCTGATCTCCAGGGCGGTGCGGAACCCCTGGGCAGTGGTGTTGCTGAAATCCCCCGCCAGATCCGCCTT
>NZ_JENA01000112.1 GCF_000586015.1 Candidatus Synechococcus spongiarum SH4
GGCCGCTGCCTTGCCCCGATTGGTGCGCCAGTTGGCCGCGGACGGGCAATTTCCCATGGCCTTGCGCCAATCTCAAGTTGCCACGCTGCCCTTCTCCCCACAGGCCGGCACGGGATTACACCCTGTGCTGGTGATTGGCTGCGAACGCTCCACGGTGGCGGCCTGGCTTCAGACCATGGCGGCAGCCGGACTGACCCTGCGGCGCCTGGGCTGGTCATCCACCACGCTTCTGCGGGCATTCCAGGGGCTGCAACCCCTGTTTGGCGAACGGGAACTGGTGGGTCTGCTGGATCTTCAGCCCCGGACAAGCCGGCTCATCCTGGTGCTGGATGGGGCGCCCCGGACCATGGCATCTCTCCCCGGCCTGCCGGATCCCGGTTTTTACCAACGTCTCCAGCAGCGACTGGAGGGGGAAGAACCGGGGACGGACGGGGATCTGCCGCCCCTTGATCCTCAGGCATCCCAGGCCTTGACATGGGCCTTGATCAACACGGTGGAAACGGCGCAACAGCGCCGTGGGACCATGGCGCAACTCTACCTGGTGGGGCCTGGCAGCGCCTATCCCCACATTGCCGAGCAGATTGCGGATCAATCGGGCTGGCCCACAGCCCTGCTGGACCCCATGGCGCTGCTGCGGGTGCGCCACCCTCTCCCCCCGGAGGCGGTGGCGGGTTCCGCCATGGCCCAGTTGGTGACCACCGCCATGGAGGAGATCTGAACCATGGTCAAGGCATCAACCCACTGGGCCGGGGTGGACCTGCTGACGGAACAGCGTCAGGCATTGGGGCTGAACCCCCGCACCGGCCGGCAGCCTCCCTGGTGCTGCTGCGGGGCGCAGCAGCCGGGCTGGCCCTGATCGTCATGGCGGCGGCGCTGGGGGCGGCGGCCATGCGTGAGCGCCAGGTCTGGAACCATCGGGTGGCGGCCCTGGCGCCAGAGGCCCGGGAGCATGATCACCTGCAAGAGCAGTTGCAGCAGAGCCACCATCATCTGGCCCGACTGCGGCAGAGCAATGGGGCGCTGGTGCAGGCCCTGACCGCCCACCGCCCCCACTCGCTTCTGTTGATGGAGTTGGCGGAGCGCACCCCCGATGGCGTCCAACTGCTGGAACTCAACGGCGCGCCGGACGGCATCACCATGAAGGGGCAGGCCGAGAACTGGCCTCTGGTGAACCTGTTCCAACTGCAATTGCAGGCATCGCCCCTGTTCCAGCAGGGCGCAGGGGTGCAAGTGAAGGGGCTCAGACAACCAGGGGCCACAGGGACGCCCAACCGGGTGAACTTCCAGCTCACAGCCCGCTTCCAACCCCAATCCCTCACCCAACTGCGTCTCCACCTTCAGCAGCGGGAGGCCCCTGGCCTGGTGCGGCGCCTCCACCTGCTGGAGGTCCATGGGCTGCTGCCCCCTGTGCAATCTCACCCCACCACCCATGACCAGCTTCAGTAGCCTGTCTTCCCCCAAGCAGCAGGTGCGTCAGGAACACGTCCTGCTGGCCTTCCCCATGGTGGCGGCAGGCCTGGTGACACTGGCGCTCCTGCTGGTGTGGGTGTTGCCCCAGTGGCGGCAGCAACAGGCGCTCATCCGGGATCGGGACGCCATCCTGCACAAGCAACAGCAATTGGACCAGCAGCGCCAGGCTCTGGCCACGGCCCGGCGGCAGGTGCAGCAGCAGGTGAACCGTCAGGCCCAGATTCTGGCGCTTATCGCCCCGACGCGCCAGTTGGACACCATGCTCACCGCCCTGGCCGACTCCGCCCGGGCCCACAACGTGACCCTTGTGCGCTATGAACCCCGCCAGCCCGTCGGGGGCGCCCCGGTTACCCCCGCTGCCGAAGTCGGGGCGGCAGTGGACGGGGACGCACCGGAGAACAGTGCAGGGGAGCAAGAAACCGCTGCCGCCGCCGGAGATCCTCTGCTGGCCACGGGCCTGAAAAAACAGGAGGTGCTGCTCACCTTTGAAGGGGGCTATGGGGATATCCTGGCGGTCCTGCAAAGCCTGGAGTTGTTGCAACCCCTGGCGGTGGCCCATGACCTGAAGCTGGAAGGGCGGCCCCCTTCAGCAGAACAACCGGAAGATCAACCCCAGGCAACCCGGGCCGTGACCACCCGCATGAACCTGAGATTGACGGTCTACATGCAGGCGGAAGAAGGCTGACCCCTGCCGGTTGTAGACTGCCTCTGAGGGTATTCCGTCTTCCCATGCCTCCATGGTTGCTCCCCGCACTGCTCACCGGCGGGCTGACGTCCTTCCGGGACATCCGGGAGGGATCAGCTCAACAGATGGTTCAAGGGAGTGGCGCTGAAGGCTGACGTGGCGGCGCCAATCCAGCGGTGAGACCACCAGAACAGCGCCACAGCCAACAGAATGCCCCCGTAGGCAGGGCGCAGGAACTCGGACAACACCAGCTTCTGCCGCCCGTCCAAGACCGCTTGGAAGGGAATCACGGAGGTGGTGCGGCGCATTTCTTCAAACGCTTTGCCGAAGCGTTGCTGCAGCCGTCGGTCCCCGTGCCACACGGCAAATAGATGGTGAGCCATGAGCCCCAGGCTGGTCACAAGGGCAAAGCTGGTGCCGAGCCACAGGGTGTGGGTGAAGCACCAGAGCAGTTGACCCACCATCTGGGGATGGCGGCTGATGCGCAGGATCCCTGTGGCGTAGAGACGCATCCGGGGCTTGAGCAGGGCCGGGATTTCCAGCAGGTGAAAGGTGGCTGGATAGAGGAAGAGAAAGCTCAGCGCCGTCAATCCCCACACCGCAGTCGCCAGGCCAGGTGCCCCCTGCAGATTCCACAACCGCAGGCCATCGTAGCGGTGGGTCAGGAAGTAGGCCACCAGCAGCACGGCCATGGGCAGGCTGGCGCCCACAAAGATCAGTCGCCACAGCCGGTTGCCCAGGCGCTGTTCCCCCCAGAGCCGCAGGGCGGCGCCGCCGCTATGGATGATGGCGAATCCCAGCAACAGCAACAGCATCACCAGGCTTGTGTGATGCACGGAAACCACGTCAGGGGAGGTTGGGCGGTGTGGCCGGGGTGGGCGTATCACTTACCCGCACCCGTTTACTGGCAATCAACGCGCCATCCGGGTGTACCAGCATGACGGTCCAGGTTTGGCCACCGGGTGTGTAGGGCGCCTGGACCCGCTTGAACAGGCCGCCAGCATGGAGTGTGACCAGTTGAATGGTGGGGGCGCGCATGATCTGCGCCTCATAGGGACTCACCTCCAGGATGCCCCCCGCCAGCAGACCACTGTCAAGGGGATCGTCCAGAATCACGTCCACGTCATAGCGTTGGCCGGTCAGCACGGCATCGGGGATTTGCAGGGTCACCGGCAACCGCTGATCGCCACTGTAGACCCATGATTCCTCCTCCAGCACCTCCTGCTCAAGAATTTGCCCTTGGCGGCTGGAGACCGCCAAGGTTTGCGTGGCCTCCAACTGATAGAGAACGCCGGCCACCTCCCCCATGCCGCGGACTTCCAGTTCCAGGCGCGCCCGGCCGTCCGCGAAGGGCTGGCCCTGGCTCACCTGCCATGTGAGGGGTCCGAATCTCTCCTCCAGTCGCTCCAGCCGGGCCAGCAACTGCTGGGGATCCGTGGTCCCCTCCTGGTTGATCAAGGCCGTGAGGCCCGCGGCGTCATTGTTGTTGAGCGCCGGTGGAGACGGTCCACCAGTTGGCTCTCCAGCCGGGCCGCGTGACCAGGCTGGAGCAACGAGGCGCCAGCCAGAGCCCATGCTGCGGTGGTGGACGCCAACCTGGCGGAGATGGACATGGATGGGGTGCGCCCCTGGAAGCTTCTCTCCTACGGTATCCGTTTTCCGGGGGGCATCGCCATGGCGCGCCTGCTGATTGCCGCCAGTGGCACCGGTGGCCATCTCTTCCCGGCTGTGGCTGTTGCGGAAATGCTTCCCCACTGGGACATTCACTGGCTGGGCGCCCGGGATCGCCTGGATAGCCGGCTGGCGCCCGGGCATTACCCCCTGCACTGGGTGGCCATTGGCGGCTGGCAAGGGGGTTGGCGGGAGCGGCTGCTGCGGCTGTTGCAACTGCTGGGGGCGGTCTGGACGGTGCGACGGCTCCTGCACCGGCAACGCATTGCCGTGGTGTTCACCACAGGGGGATACATTGCCGCCCCGGCCATTCTGGCGGCGCGCCTGGCAGGGGTGCCAGTGCTGCTCCATGAATCCAACGTGGTGGCTGGCCGCGTCACCCGTTTGCTGGGTGGCTTGTGCAGTGGTTTGGCCGTGGGCTGCCGTTCAACCAGACTCGGCTGCTCCCCCGCCCGGGTCTGGTACACAGGGACACCGGTGCGCGCCGACTTCTACCGCCCGGCTCCGCTGCCGGAATGGGCGCCCCGTGGGTCCGGTCCATTATTGGTGGTGATGGGGGGCAGCCAGGGGGCCCGGGGCCTGAATCACATGGTGCGGCAACAGGTCCGGCCTTGGTTGGAGGCGGGGTGTCGGGTGGTTCACCTCTGCGGGCGGAATGACCCGGACACGGGAAGTCTGCGGGATCCCGCCTACGTGGAGCGCCAGTTCACAGGGGAGATGGCTGGCCTGCTGCAACACGGGGATCTGGCCATCAGCCGCGCCGGAGCGGGCAGCATCAGCGAGCTGGCGGCAAGCGGTTGTCCAGCCGTACTGGTGCCCTATCCCCATGCGTCGGATCAGCATCAGGAAGCAAACGCCGTGGCGGTCGCCGCCCTCGGCGCCGCGGTCATCGTCCACGAAAACCCCGATGGAGAACCACTGCGCCGCGCCGTCCGGCGACTGTTGGAACCCCGCCTGCAAGGGGTGACGCCCGCTCTGGATCCACTGGCGGCCATGGCGGCCGCCATGGAGCGTTTGGCCAGGAACGAGGCAGCGGCGGATGTGGCGAAAGTCTTGCAGACCTTGCCTCAAACGTAAGGGAACCGCTGCCCTTCTCTCCTCAAAATTGACAAAGGCGGCACCCAGATTCGAACTGGGGATAAAGGATTTGCAATCCTCTGCCTTACCACTTGGCCATGCCGCCGCCACGGAGCCGCGCTCCTTCCATGCATAACTCTAGCAAGCCCCCTGCCCCGCCCCTGCTGGTGCTCAGCAATGGTCACGGGGAAGACCTGATTGCCGCCCGTGTGCTCACGGCCTTGCGGCGGCAGGGGTATGACGCCCTGATGGAGGGCATGGCCCTGGTGGGTCTGGGGGATGGGCTGGCATCCGTTCCGGGGCTGCGGCCCATTGGGCCACGGCAACAACTCCCCAGTGGC
>NZ_JENA01000113.1 GCF_000586015.1 Candidatus Synechococcus spongiarum SH4
ACCCCGCAGTGGGGATTGATCTGCCGAATGTGACGGCCAATGCGCCCCAGGTCGGCGGGCACGTGGGGGAGGAGATCAACCTTGGTGATCAAAACGCAGTCCGCCTCACGGAACATCACCGGGTACTTGAGCGGTTTGTCGTCTCCTTCCGTGACGCTCAGCAGGGCCAGCTTGCAGTGTTCGCCAATGGCGAACTCCGCCGGGCACACCAGATTGCCCACGTTTTCCACCCAGAGCAGATCCAGAGACTCCGGATCGCATTGCTGCCGCAGCAGTTGCAGGCCCGTGGCGACCATGGCGGCGTCCAGATGGCAGGCCCGACCCGTGGTGATGGGCACCACGGGAACCCCCAGATTCGCCAGCCGCTGGGCATCCAGTTGGGTGGTCATGTCCCCTTCCAGCACAGCCATGGCATGGGCGCCATGGAGGGCGCGGAGGGTGTGCTCCAGCAGGATCGTCTTGCCGGCGCCAGGGCTGCTCATCACGTTGATGCAGAACAGCCCCCAGTCGTCAAAGTGCCGGCGGTTGTGCCGGGCCTGCTGATCGTTGACCGCCAGCAGGCTGATGTTCATGGTGTCGCTAGTGGACATGTGCATGGCGATGGATCGGCGAAGGACGGAGCTGTCTGGGCACAGGGATTTACCGGGGCCGGTGGACCGCAAATTGGGGGTCGGCTGTAGTCGATGCGCTGGATCTTCAACTCACGGCCGGAGAGGATGGTCTCCAGGGGATGACCACAACAGGGGGAGGCATAGCCGCACATTGGATCGGGCCGATAGCTGTTGCCGCACACCAGGCACTTCCCCACAAGGGAAACCGACTCAATGCTGAGCCGGGCCCCCGCCAGCCAGGTGTCCTTGACGGCTGCCGCAAAGCTGAGCCGCAACTGACTGGGCTCCACACAGGTGAACTCCCCCACCAGCAGGTGGACCTGCTCCACACAAGGCTGCATGGGGTGCTGGTCCCTCCAGTCCGCCAGGGCTTGCAGCAGGCAGCGGGTCATATCCACTTCATGCATGGCTCACCTCCAGGCTTGCCCCACGTCCATGGCGCAGGCCTCCTGGATCCAGGAGGGCCGCCCTTGCCGTGGCAGTTGGCCGGAGATCACCAAGTGGGCCATGGCGTCGCACACCACCCGGGTGGCCATCAGTGCGGTGATGCCGCTGACGTCGTAGGGGGGCGACACCTCCACCACCTCCAGCCCGCAGACCGTCACGTTGCGCACAACGAGTTCCAGCAGTTTCAGGGCCTCCCTCGGCAGTAGGCCCCCCGGTTCGGGCCAGCCGGTGCCCGGCACAAAGCCCGCATCAATGCAGTCAATATCAAAGGAAACGTAGACGCAGTCCGTCCCGTCACTGGCCCGTTCCACAGCGAACCGGGCTGCGGCCTCCAGGCCCATCTCGGTGATGTCCGTCACCGTCAGCACGTTGGTGTTGCGCTCGCGGCAGACCTTCACCCCTGGTCGCGGCACCTGCCAGCCGCCAATGCCCAGTTGCACCAGGTTGCGGGCTGGAGCATGGGCCATGTTGGTGGCATGGAACCAGGGGCAGGTGTGCATCCGCTCGTCCAGGTCCGTTTCCTGGGTGTCCACATGGCGGTCAAAGTGAATGATGCCCACTTTGTGGTGGCCCAGATGGCGGCAGATCCCCCGCAGTGTGGGGAACCCGATGGAATGGTCTCCCCCGAGAACAATGGGAAAAGCCCCGGAGGCAAACACATGGGCCATCCCCTTCGAGATTTGATCGAAGGACTTTTCATTGCTGCCGGGGATGGTGAAAATATCCCCCACGTCGCAAAGGGTGATCTGCTCCCGCAGGTCCACGCCCATCTCGTAGTTGTAAGGCGTGTAGAGGGCGGACATCTGGCGGATGCCCTGGGGGCCGAAGCGCGTTCCCGGGCGATAGGTGGCGCCGCTGTCATGGGGAACCCCCAGCACGGCAACGTCATGGCCCCCTACTTGATGCACATCCTCCAGGTAGGGGGCCTTCAAGAAGGTGTTGATCCCTGCGAAATGGGGCAGTTCCCCCCGGGAGAAGGTGGAAATGGTGCGGTCCCTGATGCTGTCGGCAGGGGCCAAGCCGAAGGCATGACCCCGCTCCACTTCCCGTTGCCAGCCTGCCTGGGGAAGCTGTTGCTCTGGCCCATCCCCGCGTGTGCGGGGAACAGCGGTCGTCGGGGACTGAAGCCATGCCGATGGGGATGAGGTGCAGGCGGTCTCCCGGGCTTTTGTCCCTCCGTGTTCCTGGGTGACCCCAGTGGATTTCTCTTGGACCAGACACCCCTGGGAAAACCGGAGGCCGGAACCCTAGAAATCGCTTCCGTGCCCCAACTGTTTCCACTGCTTGACCTATGGGGCTGTGTGATCGGCTACGGAATGGTCAAGACGCTTCCGGCCTCAACAGTTGGCCAATTCCCGCTTCCGGACGCCTACGGCTGGCGGATCGGGGCGTTGCCGCGCCTGGGGGCTGGTCCGCCACTGTTGCGTCAGGTGATGAACCACCTGGAGCGTGAGCAGAATCAGGGCGCCAACCACGGAGAGCAGAAGCACCACGGCATCCTCGCTCATGGAGACGGCTGCTGCTGCCGTCCGATCCTCAGGGGTTGGCGTTGGAGCGTGGTCTGCCAGCGGTTGCAGAGCGGTTTCCTCCGGTTCCGGTTGGGGCGCCGGGGGAGGAGAGGGGGACTCGGTCACGCTTGGCGCCTCGGCAACCGACAGCCCGGCTGGATCCGGTTCGGGAACAGGATGGACAACCGGCAGGGGATCGCCTATGGGCTCACATCGGCTGACGGAGAGGATGGCATGGCCGTCCCGGAGCAGTCGCCGATGAGTGGACTGGAGACGATTCAGGGGAACCATGATGGGGCGCTGGCCGACAAACCGCCCAGGGGAGCGCCCAGACTCCTGAACAGTGATGGTGAACAGGGTTGTGGACTCAGGGCCAGCCGTAAGCAAGGCATTCATGGGAACTGCTGGAAGTCTTGGTTCTCCAGAGGCTAGGGGGTATTACGTGACAACTCATTGAGGTTCTGGTCCATTGCCGTAATCAAGGCAATGATCGGCCCCGTTGCGGTCTTGCAGGATATTCCGTCGTAATCAACAAGTACCCCCAAGGGGATTCGAACCCCTGCCGCCTCCGTGAAAGGGAGGTGTCCTAGGCCTCTAGACGATGGGGGCTAGAGCCTTTGGCAAGGCTCAATCATAGGCTTGAGAGGGGAAAGGGTCAACCTTTTTCCCTGCTTCCGGGGCGGGCTAGCGGCCGGGTAGTTTCTGGTTGCGCCAGACCGGAACCGTGAAATAGAAGCAGGATCCCTCGCCAAGCTCCGACACCACCCAGATCTTGCCGCCATGGACTTCCACCACCCGGCGACAGACGGAAAGACCCACGCCAAATCCCGCAGTTCTCGACGAGGTTTGTGATAGGCGCACCTGGTCCTGGAAGATGCGTTCCTGCTCGTCCACCGGGATGCCGGGGCCGTTGTCACAGATGCTGACTTGCAGCCATTGGCTGGTGCGGTGCATCAGCCTCAGCTTCACATGGCCCCCATCCGGGGCGAATTTGAAGGCATTTTCCAGCAGATTGAGCAGCACCTGACGCATGCGGCGGGAGTCGGCAAATACATCGGGGATGTCCGTGGGAATGTCTGTTTGCACGGCCAGATTGCGCCCTAACCACATTTTTTCCAATTCCAGCAGCGCATCGGCACAAAGCTGGGAGAGACTGAGGCGTTGGGGATTGAAGAGGGCCTCCCAACGGGTACTCCCCACCTCCAGCAGGTCGCTGGATAACTGCTCCATGTCGTGGATGCGGCGGCTGATGATATCCAGAAACTCCCCGTTGCCGATCTGACCTCGTTGGAAACTTTGCAGGGCCAGGCTGGTGGTGGTCATGGGGGTGCGCAGGTCATGGGCCACCATGCGCAGTTGGCGCTCTTGAAACTGCAACCGGTCAATCAGGACTTCATTCTCCTGGCGCAGCACCAGAAGCTGATCCTCCAGTTCCAGAACCCTGGGGCTATCGCGATCATCCTCCACAGACGAGGGAATGACCGGCATGGCCAAGCCGTTGAGCCGTTCAATCTCGCCCCAGCGGGGCAACCAGGACCGCACCTGGCTCAGCAGGGTGCTGCCGGTGAATACCTGCCGCGGCGTGGGAAAAAGCTTAACCAGCGCCGGCGTAGCCACCACCTTGTGCAACTCCAGCAATTCCGGGTTTTGTCTGGGATCAACGAGTTGGAGGAGGATGTCCAGATCCCGGTGGTCGGCCCGCAGAAAGGTGGTCAACTGACGCAGATCCCGGGTGGCCAGGTGACGGGGACTGGCCACAAGCAGGAGGGATACACGGACGCTGGCTTGCTGGTTGGTTGCAGTGGGACCACCCACCGGTTAATGCTGCAAAGGCGGCTTCACTCTAATTGATTCTTGAAGAAAACACAAAGATGCTACCACCAACTGTTGTGATCCTGTGACCCTCGGCGGTGGGGTGGGGAAGCTTCTGATCAGTGCAAGGTTTTCCCCTTGGCGCAGGGGCGCAGTTCCCGCTAAACAGGATCAAGAGGTTGGGCGTGCCGGCCTGATCCGCTGTCGAGTTATTCCTGGTGTCTTATCCCAATGAGTTGATTACCCGCGTACCACTCACCAAAGGCCATGGGGCCTTTGGCAATGGGGTTGACCAGGTTGTCCGCCGCTGGTTCAATCGCAACGTTGGCCTCTGGCGCAGCCACCGGCGGTTTGATTTCCGCGACGGCAGTACTGTGGCCATGGACACCATGCTGCGGATTGAATCCTTTGATGACCCCTTGAAGGGGGATGCCTGCTACCGCTTCCGCTGGTGGCCTGCCCAGGTAGACACGCCGTTTGGCCAGAACTCCTCGTATCCCACCACGGGAGCCATAGAAGCCTATCTCATTGGTCATCAGCTTTACCGTAGCCGTGGCTATTTCTGCGGCTCCCCCATCCGTTCCCGCATCCGCCAAGTTGATGAGCAGGAGGTGGTGTTCGAGTCCCACTACATGGAATGGGATATCCTGGAGCACATCCGCCTGGTGGATGATGCCCGCTATCGGGCCCGGTCCATCTACTCATGGCAAAACAGCACCCTGGCTCTGGTGGAGGTCCACCATGAGGTGCGGGAGGATCTACCTGCTGAAGAGGCGGCACAGGCCCCACTCAGTTGAACGGGAGAGTGGACCGGAGTCCCGCA
>NZ_JENA01000114.1 GCF_000586015.1 Candidatus Synechococcus spongiarum SH4
ATTGCGCTCAAGACACTGGTTTTGCCATGTCCGTTCTCCCCGTGAAGAACCGTCAGGTCGCGATCCAGCGGCAAGTGCAGCTTCCCGATTGCGCGATAGTTCTCGATCTCCACACGGTCTAACTTCCATGATCGCCGCTCCGTTGACTTGTGCATCGATCTGCTCCGCCACTGCATGCATGATATGGCCATGGATCGATGGGCGCCAGGGCGGCATCATGGATAAGCCAGCCCTTGGGGGTTGGCCTCAGCCACGACCATGAATGCCTCCCGCCTCGCCACCCAGCTTAAGGAGAAGGCTTTGGCCATGGGGTTTGTGGTGGCGGGCATCGCCCGGGTGGATCAGCCGGCGGCGCTGCCTGCCCGCACCGCAGCCCTGGAGCGTTGGCTGCAGGCGGGGTATCAGGCCTCTCTGGGCTGGATGGCGGATCCCCGGCGTCGCCACGTCAACAGTCTGCTGCCGGGGGTGCGCAGTCTGTTGGCGGTGGGGCTGAACTATTGGACCGACCAACAACAGCGCCCCGGCGTGCTGTCCATTGCCCGCTACGGCTGGGGGCGGGACTATCACCGCACCATTGACCGCCGCCTGGGTCGCCTGGGTCGCTGGTTAAGTCAGCAGCAACCGGATTGCCGCTGGCGGGCCTGTGTGGACAGCGCCCCGCTGATGGATAAGGCCTGGGCGGAGGCGGCGGGAATCGGCTGGATTGGCAAACACAGCAATTTGATCCATCCTCGCCATGGCTCCTGGCTCTTGCTGGGCCACCTGCTTACCACCCTGGAGTTGCCGGCGGATGGTCCCCAGACTCCCCTCTGTGGCCGTTGCCGCCGCTGCTTGCAGGTGTGCCCCACGGGCGCCATTCCCGAACCCTTCGTGGTGGACAGCCGGGCCTGCATCGCCTTTCACACCATTGAAAACCGCAGCCCTGCCCTGCCTGTCGACGTGGCCCAGGGGTTACGGGGCTGGATTGCCGGCTGTGATCTTTGCCAACAGGTTTGCCCCTGGAACCGGACGGTCACCCCCACAGTGGACCCTGAACGTCAGCCGGCGGACTGGATGCTCACGGCCAATGCGGAGCAGTTGCTTGGTTGGGATGACGCCACTTGGGACGAGAAACTGCGGGGATCGGCCCTGCGGCGCATCAAGCCCTGGATGTGGCGCCGCAATATCCGCACCGCGGTCACCGGCCAGTCTTGATGAGACTGGGCCAGCCATCTACCATGGCTGGCGCCAGTGGACACGGGACAGATGTTGGCGGTTGCCATTTTGGCGGCGGGGAAGGGGACGCGCATGCGCAGTGCCCATCCCAAGGTGCTTCAACCCTTGGCGGGCGCCACGTTGGTGGACTGGGTCTTGCAGTCTTGTGAACCCTTGAACCCCCACCGGCGCTTGCTGGTGGTGGGTCACCAGGCGGAGCGGGTGCAACAGCACGTGCAGCACCGTCACCAGCAGGTGGAGTTTGTCCTGCAGCAGCCCCAGCGGGGAACAGGCCACAGTGTCCAGCAACTCCTGCAACCCCTGGCGGACTTTACCGGCGCCCTGCTGGTGCTCAACGGGGACGTTCCCCTGCTGCGCAACGCCACCCTGCGCCGGTTGGTGGACCACCATCACCGGAGCGGCAGCGCCGTAACCATTCTGACCGCCCGTCTGGAGGATCCCCGGGGCTACGGACGGGTGTTTTGTGACGACCGGCAGCGGGTGACCGCCATTGTAGAAGACCGGGACTGTACCGATGAACAGCGCCGTAACGGGCTCATTAACGCTGGGGTGTACTGCTTCCATTGGCCTTCGGTGGCCGCGGTGCTTCCCCGGCTCAAGGCGGACAACCAACAGGGGGAGCTTTACCTCACCGATGCGGTGGGTCTCCTGAATCCGGCCACCCAGCTCACGGCGGAGGACGCAACGGAAATCAGCGGCGTCAACGACCGCGGCCAACTGGCGGCCTGTGAGCAGGTGTTGCAGCAGCGGCTCCGGCAGCAGTGGCTGGCGGCTGGCGTCAGCTTCCTGGATCCCGCAAGCTGTAGCCTCAGCCCTGACACCCGCTTTGGCCGGGACGTGGTGGTGGAACCCCAGACCCATTTCCGGGGCAGCAACAGCATCGGGGACGGCTGCCGTATTGGTCCCAGTACCCTGATCGAGGACAGCCAGCTTGAGGCGGAGGTGGAGGTGACGTTTTCCGTGGTGCGCCAGGCCCGGCTGGCCCGGGGTAGCATCGTTGGACCGTTTGCCCATCTGCGGCCAGGGGCGGTGCTGGAGGAGCGCTGCAAGGTGGGCAACTTCGTGGAAGTGAAAAACAGTCGCCTGGGCGCTGACGTTAAGGCCGGCCATCTGAGCTACCTGGGGGATGCCCGGTTGGGGCGTGGCGTCAACGTGGGCGCCGGGACCATCACGGCCAATTTTGACGGGACCGGCAAGCACCCCACCACTATCGGGGAGGGCAGCAGCATTGGCGCCAATTCCGTACTTGTGGCTCCTGTGACGTTGGGACGTGACGTGACCGTGGCGGCCGGCTCCACCATCACCAAAGACGTGGCGGATGATGGCCTGGCCATTGCCCGCTGCCGTCAGGTGGAAAAAAAGGACTGGCGCAAGCCAGCAGCCCCCCACCGTTCCGGTTCCGTGTCGGAGGCGGGGGAGAAGACCAAGTCGTCACCCTAGCGGCTGGATTGTCGAAGAAGAACCAGACCTGCCGCGAGTCCAATGGCAACCGGCCCCCAGGCAGAGACATAAGGAGGAAGAATCCCATGTACGCCAAAGGAACTGAAGAGAAACGAGAGCAGGTAGTAGCCAAAGATGATGATCAGGCTGATGCCAAATCCCTTGCTGCGATTCCGTGAATTGCCAACGGACTGGGCGCCGATGCTGGAGCCTACAAGGGCAAACACAATGCAACTCAAGGGAAACGAAAATTTCTCCTGAAGACGGACACTGAACTTACGCGCCTGTTGCAGATTGCCTGTCTCCTCAAGCAGAGTCTGATACTTGCGGATTTGGACAACAGTCATGCTGTCGGGATCCGTGGGTATCTCCGCCAGGCGCAAGGGGGTATCCCCAATGGGGTAAAGTTGCTCCTCAAAACTGATCCGGGACTGGGCGCCCCCCTCATTGGCAAGAGAGGTGGTCGTGCCGTCAAGAAACAACAAACTGCCCTGCTCCTGATCGAAGTAGGCCTCCCGGGCCTGCACCACCTGAAGGATGCCGGGGCGACTCATGTCCAGCACGATGATGTCTTTCATGTGACCGTCCACGGCCTCGGCGGCGTAGAACAGTTGCGCCAGGCTACGACGAGAACCACCATCTTCCGTGGCAATTCTGCCGTGGTGAGGATAGATGATGTGCTCACCTCTGCTTTTGGGGACGGCCCGTCCCAGGGCGGTTTGTAAGACCACAAAGGAGCTGTGGTTGCTTCTGGGCACCACCAGATCGTTGACCATGAAGCTGGCCACACTGAAGAACAGCCCCAACACCAGGGCGGGCAGCACATAACGTCCGGTGGGTACGCCGACGCTGCGCAGGGCAATGAGTTCATTGCAACTGGAAAGCTTGCTGTAGGTGAGCAGTGTGCCCAACAGCATGGCCATGGGGAAGGTATAGACCATCAAGCCCGGCAGTTGCAGGATGAGCACCTGAAGCGCCGGTGCAAGAGGCAAGCCGTCTTCCACAACTCTGCGCACCAGTTCAAACAGGACGTCAACGGTTACCAGCAGCACGCTGAAGATGCCCACCCCGAACAGCAACGGACCCAGCAACTCGCCATAGAGCCAGCGATCCAGAAGGCTCAGGCGGCGAGTCGGAGGGGATAGGGAAACCATCAAATGGTGAAGCTTTCGCCCAGGTAGTGCTGCTTGACCAACGGATCACGGGCCACAGCATGGGAAGAACCGGACGCCAGGACGGCGCCTTGGTTGAGAATATAGGCGCGATCTGTGATGGAGAGGGTTTCCCGCACGTTGTGGTCCGTGATGAGTAACCCCACCTGTTTCTGCTTGAGGCGCAGGATCAGGCTCTGCAAATCATGGACCGCCAGCGGATCCACGCCGGCAAAGGGCTCGTCCAGCAGCAAATAGCGGGGACCATGGCCGCCCACCGCCAGGGCCCTGGCCACTTCAGTCCGGCGCCGTTCACCACCGGAAAGCTGGGCGCCGCGCCGTTGCAGAAAGGGCTCCAGGTGGAAATCCGCAACGAGTTCATTGAGCCGTTGACGGCGCTCGGGCGCCGCCAACCGGGATTGCTCCAGGCTGAGGAGCAGATTCTCCCCCACCGTGAGGGAGCGGAATACGCTGGCCTCCTGGGGCAGATAGCCCAGCCCCATCCTGGCGCGCTGGGGCATGGTGAGCGTCGTGATGGGGCAACCGTCCAGAACAACGTCCCCCTGGTCCGGCTGCAACTGACCAATGATCAGGTTAAAGGTGGTGGTCTTTCCTGCCCCGTTGGGTCCCAGGAGACCAACCACTTCACCCTGCTCCAGTTGCATGTCCAGTGATTGAATCAACCGACGGCCACCCAGGCTCAGGTTGATACCCTTCAATTCCAGGCTCATGGAGCCAGGCCCTCCTGGCGGGGAGAAGGCAGGTTGTAGGTGCTATGTACCTGCTCGCCCGGCTTGGCTTCCACAACAAATGTCCGGGATTGCTCCGTGTACACCAGTCGCTCGCCGCGAATTCTGTTGCCCCCGTTTTGCATCACCTCCACGCTGCCGTTGAGGATCAGCCTTCCCTCCCGGGTGAAGTACTGGGCGTGGTCAGCCGTGGCGGTGAGGTTGTAGGCCGGGTAGGTGATCAGCACCCGTCCCTCCGCCGTGAGGATGCCTTTCTCCTCATTCATCTCCTGCTGGTGGGAACGGATGGTGATCCGGCCGCCGGGTGGTGGTTGTCCGCCAGGGTTGGCGCCAGCGGTCTGGGCCAGGGCCGGCAAGGAACCGGCGGACGAGACGTGGGCCGGCCTGGCCTGGCCTGGCCGGACTGTTGTGGTGGCTAGAGCCGTCAGCAGCACCAGCCAGGTTGGTCGGAACCAGGATGGATTGATCACTGCTGGCATGCCTGCATCGCCTGGGTTCCTAGTTTACCCGAGTTCGAGTTGTGGATACGTTCTTCTCAGGGAAGTTGGGAAGATTCGCGCTCCATGGATCTCCCTGGGGAAGGTCCCGCAGTGGTGGTTATCCCCCAGCCCCTTGCCATATCAGAAGAGGAG
>NZ_JENA01000115.1 GCF_000586015.1 Candidatus Synechococcus spongiarum SH4
TTGACGCCACCACCTATGTGGCCATGCGCTACTGGCATCCGTTTACGGAATCCGCCGTGGCGGACATCAAGGCGGATGCCATGGACGAGGTGGTGGTGCTCCCCCTCTATCCCCAGTTCTCCATCAGCACCAGTGGCTCCAGCTTCCGCCTGCTGGAGCGGCTCCGCCAGGACGACCCCGCCTTTGCCCGCCTGCCCCTGCGGGCCATTGGCTCTTGGTATGAGCATCCCCGCTATCTGCAAGCCATGGCGGAACTCATCAGCGCCACCCTGGATCAGGCCAACGCGCCAGACAAAGCCCATGTGTTTTTCAGCGCCCATGGGGTGCCCAAGAGTTACGTGGAGGATGCCGGGGACCCCTACCAGAGCAGATTGAGCGCTGCGCAGGCCTGATCATGGACGCCATGCAGCGGGAGAACGCCTATACTCTGGCCTACCAAAGCCGTGTGGGTCCTGTGGAGTGGCTCCAGCCCTACACGGAAGACGCGCTCCATGGATTGGGGGAGGCCGGCGTGAAGGAGCTGGTGGTGGTGCCCATCAGCTTCGTGAGTGAGCACATCGAAACCCTGGAGGAGATTGATATCGAGTACCGACACATTGCTGCGGAAGCGGGGATCGAGAACTTCCTCCGGGTTCCGGCGCTGGATACCCACCCCACCTTCATCAGCGCCCTGGCGGATCTTGTGGAGACCAGCATGGCGGAGGAGCCTGTGGACCTGGCCACCTTCACCCAGTTGCCTCAGCAGACCAAGCTTTACCCCCAGGAGAAATGGGAGTGGGGCTGGAACAACAGTTCGGAGGTGTGGAACGGCCGTCTGGCCATGCTGGGGTTTCTGGCCGTCCTGCTGGAGCTGCTGAGCGGCCATGGTCCCCTCCACGCCCTGGGACTCCTGTAGACGCCGGCAACGCGCCAGGGTATTCACAAATTCTGACCTTGAACACCAATCATTCCAGGAATTTGATCATACCCTGGAGATCATCTTCAAGGCGGCTTCGACCCCGGCGCCCGTGACTTTTACTCCTGTCCGCACTGCGTTCACCGCCCCCGTCCCTTGACGGGGACCCAGCCTGTTTCCGGGGGATTTGCCCTCATGGACGCCCTGCATCGCCATGGGGTCAAGCACATCTTCGGCTATCCCGGCGGCGCCATTCTGCCCATTTACGACGAACTCCATCGGGCGGAAAGTCGCGGCTGGCTGCAACACATCCTGGTGCGCCATGAGCAGGGCGCCGCCCATGCCGCCGATGGTTACGCCAGAGCCACGGGCCGCGTGGGGGTTTGTTTCGGCACCTCCGGACCCGGCGCCACCAACCTGGTAACCGGCATCGCCACGGCCCAGATGGACTCCGTGCCCCTGCTGGTCATTACGGGTCAGGTGGCGCGATCCGCCATTGGCACCGACGCCTTCCAGGAAACCGACATTTTTGGCATCACCCTCCCCATCGTGAAGCACTCGTGGGTGGTGAGGGATCCCCGTGACATGGGCAGCATCGTGGCCCAGGCCTTCTATATCGCCGCCCATGGCCGCCCCGGTCCGGTGCTCATCGACGTGCCCAAAGACGTGGGGCAGGAGTTGTTTCATTACACCCCGGTGGCGCCGGGTAGCTGTATGCCCAGAGGGTTTACCCCGCCCCCCACGGCAGCCGATGCCGCAATCCATCAAGCGTTGGAGATGATGCGTGGATCCCAGCGGCCGCTCCTCTACGTGGGGGGCGGGGCGATTTCCACAGGCGCCCACGGCCGGCTGGCGGCCCTGGCCCGGCGCTTCCGCATCCCGGTCACCACAACCCTGATGGGCAAAGGGTCATTTGATGAAAACCACGAACTGTCCGTGGGCATGCTGGGGATGCACGGCACGGCCTACGCCAATTTTGCCGTCACCGAATGCGACCTGCTCATTGCCTGCGGCGCCCGCTTTGATGATCGGGTCACCGGCAAGCTGGACACCTTTGCCCCCCGCGCCCAGGTCATTCATTTCGAGATCGATCCTGCGGAAATCGCCAAAAACCGCCGGCCGGAACTGGCGGTGGTGGGGGACCTCAACAACAGCCTGGAACGGCTTCTGGACGCTTGCCAGCCCGATGAGCCTCCCCTGAGCACAGCAGCCTGGCTGCAACGCATCGCGGACTGGAAACAGCGCTATCCCCTCACCATCCCACCCGCCTCCGGGGACATCTATCCCCAGGAGGTGCTCATGGCCGTGCGGGACCTGGCGCCCAACTGCTTCGTCACCACGGATGTGGGTCAGCATCAGATGTGGGCCGCCCAATATCTGCGCAACGGGCCGCGCCAGTGGATCAGCAGTGGGGGTCTCGGCACCATGGGCTTCGGGATGCCCGCCGCCATGGGTGTCTTGACCGCTCTGCCGGATCAGCAGGTGGTGTGCATTGCCGGTGACGCCAGCATCCTGATGAACATCCAGGAGTTGGGCACCCTGGCCCAATATGGCTTGCCGGCCAAGGTGATCATCATCAACAACGGCTGGCAAGGGATGGTGCGCCAGTGGCAGGAAAGCTTCTACGAAGAGCGCTATTCCGCCTCCAACATGAAGAACGGGATGCCGGACTTTGTGAGATTGGCGGCAGCGTTCGGAATCAAGGGCCTCTGTATTCGCGAGCGGGAGGAATTGCGCCCTGGCCTCCAAGCCGCCCTGGACCATGGCGGCCCGGTGCTGGTGGACGTGCGGGTGCGACCCGGCGAAAACTGCTATCCCATGGTGCCGCCGGGCAAGAGCAATGCCCAGATGGTGGGCCTGCCGAGCCATCCGGAGTTGGCGGTGGCCAGCAGCAGGGATTGTCGCAAGTGTGGCTTCACCACGGCTGTGGACCACCTGTTCTGCCCAAACTGTGGCGCCAAGCTCTAATGACGCCGCCATGAGCAATCAAGTCGCCCGTGGCCTGGTGATGGTTCCGGCGGTGGCGCTGGGGGGGCTTTTTGTGGCAACGGGGCTCTTCTGGGTCCACGAAGGCGGCGCCGGGAGTCGCGGCCTGGCCATTGGCCTGGGTTTGCTGCTGCTGGCGGCAGGGCTCTTGGTGGGTTTGCTGACCCCACGGCGGGATGCCTAGGTTCAGGGGGTCAGGGCATGAATAGGATGGTTGACATCAGAATCAGGATTCGGATTCACCGTGGCGCCGCGCACCCGTTTGCAGCAACAACTGGACTCGGGCCGTGACGCCTTTGCCCATCTCCTGCGCACATGGCACCAGCGCAACGGCTGGCCCCACACTATGGTCCCCCGTCTTGGGGAACACAGGCAGTTGGGCCGGGTTCACGCCTCCCAGATTTCCATGCTGAAAAACCGCAAGCTGGCCAACCCCGGCCCGGAGGTTTTCCTCGCCATTGGTGGCGTGAACCGCTGGCTCTGGCCCTGGTCCCCAAGCCGGCAATTGCGGGATCTCCCCCTGGCCAACTGCCCCGAGGCGGAGTTGCTGCAACGCTACCCCCCTGTGGCCCTGCTGGACGGGGCGGGCCAACCCCTGGGTCCCGGGCAGTTGCTGGAGATCTTCACGGGCTTGGTCACCCTTCCCCCAGCCTTTGATCTGCGCATTGGGGAGCAGGAAGCCTCTGCCCTCTGTGGCGCCCTGGGCGACTGGTTCACCGGAGGCCAACCCTGGCGCCAGTGTAAAGCCCGGATCCTGGCCGCCTATCCCGTGGCGCGGCCCCGGCGCCGTCAACAGTTTGAAGCCGTGTTGTCGGGGCAGATGGACTACAACGCCCCCGAACTGGAGGCGGAACTGGATGATTTGCACCGCACGGCCTGCGCCCTGGCAGAGGGGGCTGCCCCATGGGCCAAGGCGCCAGGCACAATTGATCAATTCCTCAGCCAGCTTCGTCAATCAGGTTGCGGCCCTGACGCTGAGGCGGACGGTGCTAGTCGTTGTTGAGGCTGTGGCTGGCCATGCGCACCTGTTTGGCCCATCCCAGGGCACGCAGCAGGCGGATGTGCTGCCAGGTGATGTCCACTTCAAACCAGCGCAGGCCGTGGCGGGCGCTCTGGGGGAAAGCGTGGTGGTTGTTGTGCCACCCCTCCCCGAAAGTGAACAGGGCCACCCACCAGCAGTTATAGGACAGGTCAGGGGTCTTGAAATTGCGATAGCCGAAGGCGTGGGTGGCGGAATTCACCAGCCACGTGACGTGGTACACCACCATCAGCCGCAGGGGAATGCCCCAGAGCAGGAGGCCCAACCCGCCACCGGGGGCGCCGGTCACTTCGCCGATGCCGTAGAGCAACGCCCCCAGCGGAAGCTGGAGCAACAGAAACCAGTGGTCCAGCCAGCGATAGAGGGGATCGGCAAACAAGTCCCCCGCAAACCGCTCCAGGTGTTCAACGGCGGGGATTTTATGGAGCATCCATTCGCTGTGGCTCCACCACAGACCGCGCACGGCGTCATGGTGGTCATTGGGCTGGTCGGAGTATTTGTGGTGGTGGCGATGGAGGCCCACCCATTCGATGGGACCCCCCTGGGCGCTGAGACTGCCCATGATCACCAGCAGCCGCTCCAGCCAACGGGGCGCCTTGAAACTGCGATGGGCCACCAGCCGATGGAGACCTAAGGTGACGCCAAGGACGGTCACCCAGTAAAGAACGGCCAGCCCGGCCACCCCCTGCCAGCTTCGGAACTGGGGCAGCAGGGCGGCCACGCCGCCCACGTGGACCGCCAGCATGAACGCAACGGTGCCGGGGGACCAGGGATGGCTCTGCTGGGTCAGGGGCGCCCGTTCAGCATTGACGCGCCGTTGCAGCGCTGCCGAGATCTTGTCAGCGGCAACTTGATCAGCGGCAATGGGGCCGGGGTCCCGGGTGTCTGTCGGAAGCTGGACGGGTGATGTGACCAAATTTGCTTCTCCTGCCTTGAGGCGGACATGCCAGCGTGGAATTGCAAGACCGGTCCACCACTGTTTCATGCAATTCTAATGGTTCCCCGTGAACAATAGGGACAGGTTGTGGTCAATGTTTGATGAAGGCCTTGCCCACCTCGCCAGTTGAGCGGGATCGGTTCCTGGCCCGGGTGGAAGCGGACACTGCGCCTGTGGCCCATGGCCACTGCGCTGCGGTGACGGATCACCTGCGCCGCATTCTTGATGCCTTGGCGGCGGAGCGCATTGGGCCGCACCACTTTTCCAGTCCCACGGGGTCGGCCCATGGGGATCCGGGGCGGGAAG
>NZ_JENA01000116.1 GCF_000586015.1 Candidatus Synechococcus spongiarum SH4
ATTGCTCACTGAACAACAGACCAGCCGTACCCACCTGTTGCTGCAAGCTCCGATTGTCCTGGGGGTAGGCCCGCTGCAGATGGGTGCCCAGCACCCCCACCGGCCGGCCGCGGCCGGCCAGGCAACCCCGATGGGCGGCGGCATCCACCCCGGCCGCCAGGCCGGAGACCACCGGCCAACCCGCCGCCGCCAGGTGACGCCCCAGCCGCTCCGCCCAGGCCAGGGCGTGGTCGCTGGCGGTGCGGCTACCGACTACGGCCACCGCCTGCCGACGGCTCAAATAGGCCCAGGTGCTCCCCTTCCCCTGCCAGAACAGTTGCAGAGGGGGACGATCCAGTTGCCGCAGGGGGGCGGGAAAGGCGGGATCCGTGGGCGCCAGCCAGCGGCGGGGCGGCTGGGGCGGGGGCGCGTCCAGCGCTGCCGTCAGGGCTTGCACCTGGTTTTTGTTGAGGCGGCCCTGTTGTTGCAACACCGGCAGGGGCGTCCGCCAGGCCGTTTCCAGACTGCCAAAGACGGCTTCCAGACGCCGCAGTGTGGCCACGCCAAAGCCGTCGATGCCGGCCCAGCGATACCAGGCCAGACGGCGAGAGCGGAGATTCATGCAGTCCCCACAGGGCTAGGTTCAGCGATCCCCCGGTTCACGGCGCTGAAGCGGGAAACACCATTGCAAACGGGATGCAAACGGGATCGGACAACCACCGACTGCCGGATAGTGGATAGTGGTGTGATCGTTCAACCTCTCGTCCAATGTTTCGGAACATTCTTGTGGCGGACTCCGGCAAAGGTCACGTGGAGACCATGGTGGGCATGATGCAGAGGCTGCCCAGCTTCGCCGGTGCCCGCTTTACCCTGCTCCACGTGCTGGACGTGCAGGGTAAGAAATCCCTGGCGGACGGGATGGAGGCGGGTGCCCGGCTTCTGGCCCAGGCCGTTGGCGCCATGAAACTGGATCCCGCTACGGTCACCACCATCCTTCGCCAAGGGGACATCAAGCAGACGGTGTTGACGGTGTCGGAGGAAATCAACGCGGATCTGATGGTGATGGGTTCACGGGGGGTGGGGCGGTTAAAGTCCATCCTGTTGAACAGCGCCAGCCAGTACGTATTTCAGTTGTCCAATCGCCCCATGCTGCTGGTGCGGGACGATCTCTACGTGCGCCATCCCAACCGCCTGCTGGTGGCGGTGGACGGCACAACCATCAGTGACACCGCCTTGAACCTGGCCTGTGATATGGCCCGCGGGGTGGAGGGCATGACCGTGCGGGTGGTCCATGTGAGCAGCCAGCGGGGCGGCAGCCAAGTGGCGAAACGCATCCTTGACAAGGCCCGTCTGAATGGGCGGCGGCTGGGGGTGGACGTGGAGATCGAGGAGCGCAACGGCAATGCGGCCCAGGAGATCTGTAACGCCGTTGAGAACAGCAACAGCGACCTGCTGGTTCTGGCCTCGCCGGATCGGCGCCCCACCGTGGCCCGTAACCTGGTGGATCTGGACAAACTTTTGGGCTCGTCCATCAGCGACTACGTCCGGGTCAAGGCGCCGTGTCCTGTTCTGCTGGTGCGGTAGGAATGGGCTCTGACGGTTTCGCCTCGCGGATTGTGCGGCAGCGCCGGCTGGTGACCCGTGGTCACACCCGCCCCCTGGCCTGGCGGTTGGAGCAGTTGGCCCGTTTGGAAAAGGCTCTGCAGCCGGAAGAGGAACTGCTGGAGGGGTTGGCCCAAGACCTGCGCAAACCCCCTGTCGAGGCCTATTACGAAATCTCCGGCGTTCGCCAGGAGTTGAAGCTGTTTCAACGACGCCTGCGCCGCTGGCTGCGGCCGGAACGGGTGGCGACGCCGTTCATCATGCAGCCGGCCCGGGCCCGGGTGGTGGCGGATCCCCTGGGTTGTGTCCTGATTATTGGTCCGTGGAACTATCCCCTGCTGTTGCTGCTGTCTCCCTTGGTGGCAGCCCTGGGGGCGGGCAACACCGCCGTGCTCAAACCGTCGGAGCATGCGCCCCACACCGGGGAAGTTCTGGCCGCACGGCTGCGGCAGCATATGGATGATGACGTGGTGTCCGTGGCCCTGGGGGGACCGGAGACGGCCCAGGCCCTGCTGCGGCAGAAATTTGACCACGTGTTTTTTACGGGCGGCAACCGCGTTGGTCGGCTGGTGATGGAGCAGGCGGCCAGAACCCTCACGCCCGTGACCCTGGAGTTGGGGGGCAAGAATCCCTGTCTGGTGGCAGAGGATGCCAACATTCCCCTGGCCGCCCGCCGCATTGCCTGGGGCCGGTTCCTCAACGCAGGCCAAACCTGCATTGCCCCGGACCACGTGCTGGTGGCCCCTGGGGTGCGGGACGCCTTCCTGGCGGCGCTGCAGCAGGCCATCCTGGATTTTTACGGGGAAGATCCCCAACTCAGCCCGGACTTTGGCCGCATCGTCAACGACAGCCAGTTCCAGCGGCTGGCGGGACTGCTGCGGGAGCGCCCCGTGCTCTGGGGTGGGCGCGTGGATTCGGCTGAACGCTACATTGCCCCCACCGTGGTGGCTGTGGACCGTTGGGACGACCCCCTGATGGAGGAGGAGCTCTTCGGCCCGGTGCTGCCGGTGCTGCCCCTCGCCAGCCTGCAGGAGGCCGTGGACGCCATCAACAGCCGTCCCCAACCCCTGGCCGTCTATCTGTTCAGTGGGCGGCAGAGTTGGCGGGACCGTTTGCTGGCCGGCACCCGTTCGGGAACCGTCTGTTTTAACGACGTGGTTCTCCAGGCCGGGATTCCCCAGTTGCCGTTTGGCGGGGTGGGGGAGAGCGGCATCGGCGCCTATCACGGTCGGGCCGGTTTTCTCCGCCTCAGCCATCAGCGCAGTGTGCTGGAACGACCACAGGCGTTTGACGTTCCCTGGCGCTATCCCCCCTACGGCAATCGCCTGGGCTGGATGAGGCGGCTGCTTCGATAACTTGGTGATCGGCGCAGGGGCGTTGTGAGTCGAGCTGATGATGGGGAGATGGATTGACAAATCGGGGATCAGGCTTTGACCTGCCCGCTTTGGTTGACCAAGGCGGGCATGGGCATGCCCTGGAGTATGGGATCGTCCACCCATGGCCCAACTGCTGAAAAGAAGGTGCGCCACCGATGCCTGTCAGGCCCGGTATGCTTATTCCCGTTCGCCATCCAGTCCGATGCCTGCCATACCCCCTGGACTGAGCGAGTGGCTGGCGCTGCTCACCCAACCCGCCGTGATCCTGGTGGGGGTGGGACTAATCGTGAACCAGCAGAACAGGCTGATTGACGCCCTGCGGGATTCCGTGAACAAGCGGAGTGACGACATGAACAAGCGGATTGACGCCCTGCAGGGGGACGTGAAGGAGATACAGAAAGACGTGAAGGAACTTCTCCTACGCCAGGCCGCCACTACCCCTCGGTAGAGGGCTTAACTATTCAGGTGAGGCAGGAGGCGGGTGGCTTTAGCCTGCCGCAGCGGACTGGGAAAGCATTGAGATGAAGCAGAAGAAATCACTTCACAGCAAGACACGGCACACCATCTCAGAAGTATTTCTCACAAGCGAGATACATCACTATGCACTTGATAACTCTCCTACTCCATATATGATGTTTTCATCAGTTCTCCTTCTGAAGTCATGACTCACACCAGCGGTCCAGGAATGCACTTCCGCAAAGGCATCACACTGATTCAACTGTTTGAGATGTTCCCAGACGATGCCATGGCAGAAGCATGGTTTGAAGAACCCCGCTGGGGACAAGCTGGAAAGCCAACACATTGCCCAGTCTGTGGTTCCATAGACAGGATTCGTAAAATTGCATCGCGCAAACCTCTCCCTTATGGATGTGGTTCCTGTCGGCGTCATTTTAGTGTTCCTGTTGGTACGGTGATCCATCGTTCTCCAATACCCTTACGCAAATGGGCAATCCCTATCTATCCTTGGGTCACCTCCTTGAAAGGTGTGTCTTCTATGAAATTACATTGTGATTATTGCCAGATTAGAGAGTCCATCGAATATGCCTAATATGCCTTCTGGTGGGCTAGTGAGATTGTTTCTATTTACTCTAATCTCTCGTACATTAGAGAGCCCATCAAACACACTTTCCGGTAGACTGGTAAGCGCATTTCTCTCCAGAAGGATGGTGACCAGGTTGGGGAGACCATCAAAGTCACCCGGGCTTAAGGATGTTATACCTTTATTGCTACGGTCACAAATTTGTCCATCGTAGCATGGACTCCTTTGTCCACTCCCCCGATAATAACGACGATCATCCAATGCCCCATAGCGCTCACAGATGTTCTGAGTCTGAGAATGAGCACTGGGAGAGAATAGAAGTAGAGCTGCCGCCAGTCCGCCAGCCAGTGGCAGGGAGCAGTTAAGCCAGTAAGTCAGCCCAGAAACCCGGCTCCGCTGCGTCTGGAGGTCCACAAACGGTGTTCACTACTCCGCTCAACCGTTTCCTTTACTTCCCTGGGTAGATCACTCATTCCTTCATCTCCTATGATTCTATGAAAGTCTTAGGGTAACCAAGGTTTTGGAGAAAGTCAAGCGGCTCTCCCTCCCCCTCTTCCTCTTCCCAAGAGACTTCTCAAAGCCACAAACCAGGGCAAGAGGGGAGTCCAGCAGTTGCGGCAAACCCGGCGCCAAGTCACAAGTTGCTAAAGGAAGGTCTGGAAAATTCGTTCTGGGCCGTCGGGGCTTATTGAGAAGCTTTGTGGCAACTGGGCCTCCAGACCCTGCAGTTGGCCCATTCCGCCATTTTCCAGGTTTTCCTAAAGCGCCATAACCCTACCGGGGCCTTGTTCATCTTTCGCAACTCGGCTGACCAGCCGGATGGTTCCACGAAGCATTTCTTGTTGTCGGATTGTAACCTTTTGTAATCTTCTCCCCGGACGAGCGCTGACGGGATCCTCCCTCACTTGCGGGTGCAGGCTACCCAATCAACAGATTCTCTCCCTGAAGTCACTGAAATCACCAGGCTCTCTCCCTAAGCTGAGTGCGCTTTTGCCTGGCTTCGGCAGTGCTGGATTCCATCGATTTGGTGATTGACACAGTGGTGGCCCGGGAGGTGCTGGACTCCCGCGGCAACCCCACCGTGGAGGCTGAAGTGCAGTTGGAAGGCGGGG
>NZ_JENA01000117.1 GCF_000586015.1 Candidatus Synechococcus spongiarum SH4
TCTTATTGGGTTTAGGTCATGAAGCGGTATCCATCCAGGATCACTCCGTAGAGGAAGCCCAGACGAAGACCGTCCGCCAAGTGGAGCCACAGGCGGTTGGCCTGTCGCTGCAGCCGTGGCCGCTGTCTCACCAACACTTCCGTCAAGGCCATGGTGATAATGGCCACTATGGGATCCAGGAAGTTCAGCGAGCCGACAACGGTGGTGATGCTGTTCCCCAGAAAGAACGCCGTCGTGAAGACCACGGCCAGCAAGGACGCATGGCGCCAGGGATTGGCCGCCCAAAGGGCCAGGGAGGGGAAGGTTCCCCCCATAACCTGGCGTAGGCGGGTGCGCTGCATCACTACCGATCAGAACTCTCCGTTGACCAAGGGGAAGCCCTACTCGGAGAAGGCGTAGTCTCTGGTGAGCTTGTAGACCGTGCCGGAAAGGAGCACCAGGGCAATCAGGTTGGGAATTGCCATGAGGCCGTTCAGGGTATCGGCCACACCCCAGACAATACCCCGATCACCGGCAATGGAGCCAATGACCACAACCGCCACCCACACGAGGCGAAAAGGCTTGATGGCGTTTACGCCAAAGAGAAACTCGGTGCATTTCTCGCCGTAGAAACTCCAGCCCAGCACGGTGGTGAAGGCAAAGAGCAACAGACTCAAGGTCACAACCCAGCCACTGCCGCTTATGCTTTCGTTGAAAGCCGCGATGGACAGGTTGGAGCCTCCTTCACCCGCCCCGTTCAAGGCGCCGCTGGAGATGATCACCAGGGCCGTCAAGGTGCAGATGACGATGGTATCGATAAAAGTGCCCAGCATGGCGATGGCGCCCTGGCGGACAGGACTACTTGTTTTTGCTGCTGCGTGGGCGATGGGAGCACTACCCAGACCGGCTTCATTGGAGAAGATCCCCCGCTTGAAGCCTTGAAGAATCACCGTGCCAACGGCGCCGCCTGCCATAGCCTCTCCCGTGAAGGCATCGGAAAAAATACTGCCAACGGCGGCGGGCACTGCGGCTGCATTGCCCGCCAGCATCACCACACAAACCGCAACATAGGCGACGGCCATGAAAGGCACCACCGCAGAGGCTGCCTGGGCGATCCGTTTGACGCCGCCAATGATGACCGCGAACACCAGCGCCCCCATCACCACGGCGGTTATCCAGTTGGGGATGCCAACCGTTCCCAGCGCCTTGGCCACCTCAAACGATTGAACCCCGTTGCCGATGCCGAACGCCGCCAACATGCCAAAGAGGGCAAACGCCACCCCCAGCCAACCCCAAGCCGGTCCCAGGCCGTTCTTGATGTAGTACATGGGGCCGCCCACATGGTTGCCCAAGGGGTCCACTTCTCGATGATGCACCGCCAGGACCGCTTCGGCGTACTTCGTGGCAATGCCGAAGAAGGCAACGACCCACATCCAGAACACGGCTCCGGGTCCACCCACGAAGATGGCTGATGCCACACCGGCAATGTTGCCGGTGCCCACTGTGGCGGAGAGGGAGGTCATCAAGGCCTGGAAAGGGGTAATATCCCCGTCCTTGTCCGATGCGTCCGTGGGCTTCAGCATCAGGCGGAAACCATAGCCCAGCCGCCGGATTGGCATGAAGCCGAGCCGCACCATCAGCAGAATGCCCGTTGCAGCGATCAGCGCCACCGTGGGCCAGCCCCAGGCAAAACTGTTGATGGGATCGTTGATAGACTTAACTAATGCCTCAATTCCTCCTTCCGTCACAGCAGCCACCGAGGGCAACAGTGTCACCATGTGTTTGGGTTCCAGTTCCCTGCCAGCCTAAGCCGAATGGCCGAGTTGTCAACCTTTTGTTGTGGTGTATCAGTACCCCATGAACACCCAGGAGCATCTAAGCGATCTGGCGAGCAACTTGCTCTTTCTCTTACATTGTAGGACGCCGCCCCATGGGCTGGTTCTGTCTCTGTACCCTATAGGGCCATCCTGTTGAACACCGTCCCGTGACCTCCGACGCCACCAAACAGATTTGGCGGGTACGGCTTGTTCATGCCGAGTTGGGGGCGCGGGTGGTGGAAGCCAGTTGCGAGGGGGGAGGCCGGTTGTTGGCCATGGCTTTTGGCGAAGCCACCACCGCCGAGGTGGCGGAAGACCGGGCCCGCCGCCGGGCCGCCCGGATGCTTCTGGAGACCCACCCCGCCCCGGACCAACAGCCCCCCTCTCCACCGCCTACGGTGGAAGCGCCCGTGCCGGCAGCGGATATCCTCAAGCCGGAGCCCCTGAAGCCGGAGCCGGAGGAGGCCCCCCCTGGGTCGCCAACCGTCTCTCCCCAAGCCGTGACGCTGACGCCACGGCCGTCTCCTCCCGGCCCTGCCGTCTCTGAATCTGAAGACGCCTCCGAACCGGCGGATTGGAGTGAAGACCTGGCCCTGGTGGAAGCGCAACTGGAAAGATTGGGCTGGGATCGGAACCAGGAGAGTGTGTACCTGGAGCGTTGGTTGGGCTACATGGAGCGCAGCAGGATCACCCGCTACCAGGATCTACGGCTCTATATTGCCGCCCTGCAGACACTATCTCCCTCGGCGGATCCGTGTACGGCGCCGTTGCCTGGGCAGCTTCAGCAGCCACCGCCCTCCCGGGAGCTGCTGATTCAGAACGGCAATACCCTGTTGCGCCAGTTGGGTTGGACCACCGACCAGGGCCGAGCCTTCCTGAAACGCCACTTTGGCCACACCAGCCGCCAATCCCTGAGTGACGAGCAATTGATGAAATTCAACCGGCAACTGGATGCCCTTGCGGTCACCGTTGGCGGTGATGCAGCCCCGGTGTCTTGACGAGGGGCGCCTACCCATGACCCAAGCGATTCTCCACTGGGACTGTCCCACCGGCATTGCGGGGGATATGCTCCTGGCGGCCCTGGCGGATCTGGGCGTACCGGCGGCGGTCCTCAATCAACCCTTGGGCCAACTGGGCCTGGCGGATCAATGCCGCATTGTGACCCGGCCGGGCAGCAACGGCGGATTACGGGGCATCAAGGCCCACGTGGAGGTGTTGACCCCCCAGGAGGATCACCGCCATTGGCGCCACTTGCGCCAACTCCTGCTGAGCGCCCCCCTGGAGGATCCGGTGCGGAAGGCGGCGCTGCGCTGCTTCGGGCTGTTGGCGGAGGCGGAGGCCCGGGTTCACGGCTGCACGGTGGATGAGGTTCATTTCCACGAGGTGGGGGCCCTGGATGCCGTTGCCGACGTGCTGGGTGTGTGTGCCGGCCTTTGCCATCTGGGGGTGGAAACCGTCAGTTGCTCCCCCCTGCCCGCAGGCCATGGCTCCGTAACCACGGCCCACGGCCTGTTGCCCATCCCCGCCCCGGCAGTGCTGGAACTGGCCAGTGCCCACCGCGTTCCTTTGCTGGGCTGTGAAGGCTGGCCCCCAGGAGAGCTGGTGACCCCCACGGGACTGGCGCTGGCGGTCACCTGGAGTCGGTGCTTCGGCGCGGCGCCGGCACTGGCGCCGCGCCAGGTGGGCATCGGTCTTGGACAGCGCCGGTTGGATCGCCCCAATCAGGTGCGGTTGCTGCTGGCGGAGCCATGGCCCGGTCCCGGACGCCCCGCCCCCCGCTGGAGCCGTTCCAGGAGTGGGTGGTGCTGGTGAGTTGTCAAATCGACGACATGGACGGAGAAGCGCTGGCCACCCTGCAACAGGTCATGCTGGAGGGTGGCGCCCTGGATGCCTGGCTACAACCCATTCACATGAAAAAGCAGCGCCCCGGTCACCTGGTGGAGATTCTGGCGCGGCCTGACCACGTGAAAGCGCTCCGGCAGCTTCTGTGGAGCCACTCCACCACCCTGGGCTTACGGGAGCAGTGGCACCACCGCTGGGTCCTGCCCCGGCGCCAGGAGCAGCGACAGACTCCGTTGGGGCCGGTACGGATCAAGTGGGCCACCTTGCCGGACGGCAGCAGGCGGGGCAAGGCGGAACACGGGGACCTGGCGGCCCTGGCCCGCCGCCACCAGTTGCCCCTCCAGGAGGTGCGCCGACAGGTGCAATCCTTCCTGGAGCCTTGAGGAAGACAACGGGCCTGGTGGGCCGCTGGGCCGTGAGCCTGGTGTGTATCGGCTGCCTGGGGTGGGCCACGGCGGATCAGGGCCGGCAACTTCTGGAGTTGACCCCAAGCCCCTCGGATTGGTGGCTGTTGGTGGCTGGCGCGCTGGTGAGCGGTCTGGCGGTGGCCGTCAATGGCGTGGCCTGGGCGGTGCTGCTGCGCTGGCTGCGCTGTCCCCTGCCCACAGATCAGGCGGTAGTTGTCTTTGCCCGAACGAATCTACTCAAGTACATCCCAGGCGGGATCTGGCACTTGGCAGGGCGGATCCAACTGCTGCGGAGTCATGGTCATGGTTGGGGCCAGGCCGCCATGGGGGTGTTGCTGGATCCCCTGCTGATGGCCGTTGCCGCCCTGTTGCTGTTGCCCCTGGGGGGCTGGCAGCGGGGCTTGGGCCTGCTGGGGCCTCTGGCGGTGTTGTGTCTGCTGCCGGGGTGGCAAAAGCCCCTGCTGAAACGCCTCCTGCGCCGTGTCAAGCTGCCTCGGTTTGGGGAAGTCACCACCGCCAAGCTGTCCCCCGGCCAGGTGTTGCCGGGATCGTTCCCGGGCGGTCCGCTGCTGGCGGAGACGGCTTTTGTCCTGGTGCGCTATCTGGGCTTCGCCCTCTGTGCTGCCGCGTTCCTGCCCCCAGGAGCGCCGCCGGGATCCCTGCTCGCCGCTTTTGCCCTGGCGTGGACAGCCGGCCTGGTCATCCCCGGCGCCCCGCCGGCCTGGGGGTGTTCGAACTGGTGCTGGTGCTGTGGCTGGGGGGCCTGGTGTCGGACGAGGCGGCCCTGCTGGCCACCGCCCTCGCCTACCGGGTGGCGTCCACCATGGGGGATGCCCTGGCAGCGGCAGCGGCTTGGGGAGTGAGGCTTGGGGGATTAGAGTAAACCCTTGTCCTCCTGAGCTTATCCAGAACTTGGGTGTTGTGATATTATTACAATCTATGTACATCCTCTTCAATGGGAGCAATGTGCTTCCTAAAATGGATTGGTTTATGAGCCACTCGGCTTCTCTTTATCATGGTGCTTCCTCAAA
>NZ_JENA01000118.1 GCF_000586015.1 Candidatus Synechococcus spongiarum SH4
GTGAGCCTCAATGTTGCTGATGGGGAAATCTTTGTGGTCATGGGGCTATCCGGGTCCGGGAAATCCACACTGATCCGTCATATCAATCGGTTGATTGAACCCACTGCAGGTCAGGTGCTGGTCAGTGGACGTGATGTGCTGAGCCTCAACAGGCAGGAGCTTGTGAAATTCCGGCGCTCAACCGTCAGCATGGTGTTTCAGCGCTTTGCCCTGTTCCCCCATATCACGGTTTGGGAGAACGTGGCTTACGGTCTCAAGGTTCAAGGGGTGTCCAGGCCCAAGCGCATGGAACGGGCTCTGGGCTGGCTGGACAAGGTTGGTCTGGACGGGTTTGAACGTCAACTTCCGCGTCAACTCTCGGGGGGTATGCAGCAGCGGGTGGGACTTGCGCGGGCGCTATGCACCGATCCGGACATTCTGCTCATGGACGAACCCTTCAGTGCCCTGGATCCCCTCATCCGCAACCAGATGCAAAAGCAGTTGATGGGCCTGCAGCAAGACTTTCGCAAAACCATCGTGTTCATCACCCATGATCTGGACGAGGCCTTGCTGCTCGGTGACCATATCGCTATCCTCAAGGACGGGTTGGTTGAGCAGGTGGGTCGCCCGCAGGATATTGTGCTCAAGCCAGCCAGTCCCTATGTGCGGGAGTTCGTCCGTGACGTGAATCGAGGGCGCGTACTCACAGCCGAAGCAATCATGACCCCTTGCCACCGCAACAGGGATAAAAACAGAGGTGAGGCAAGCGTAGCCCGTGACACTGTCATTGAGGATCTGTTACATCAATCTGTTACCACAGACAGGGTTCTCAATGTGGTCAATGACACTGGCAAGGTGATCGGTGAGATTCATCGCGACGCCGTTCTGAAGGCTCTGGTTGCCAAGCCCTGAGTTGTGGCGATCAGGAGAACGGCGGATATCCACAAGGACCTGACCCCCGCCAAGCCGTGGATGGCCATGCACCACAGACATGGACGCAAAGCCGTTCCCGAGGGGGACACAAAACAGGGAACACGGAACACGGACAAGGCTCGGGCGGAAGCCGGCCGCCCTCGGTTAAGCCCTGGGTGGGGTTCCTGCTCCGAATTCAGTCTTCATAGATGCGACACTCCGGGGCCTCGGGGTTGCTGTCGCAGTAGACCTCAAGGGGTGAGGGGTCGTGGGAATCACCAGGATGGTGCTGCTTGTACTCCTTCAGGTCACGGAGCTCCCCCTCCAGGTGTCTGACTTTGCCATCCTGGCCCTCGGCCCTGGCCTTGAGCATTTCGTCCTCATCCTTGCGGATATGGTCGTCGATGGTTTTCATGGTTTGTTGACCAGAGAAGTCTTCTGAAGGCTAGTGATGAACCCTCGGATTGGATCATGCCGTTCAGGAAGGAAATCCGAATTCTTTTCCCCACGGCCCTGGGGGAACCCGTACTGCTCAGTCATCGCCGGAGTCACTGTTCTCTTGCTTGAGCAGGGACTCGGCAATGGCGCGGCACAGCACCAGCTTGAACTCCCGTAGCGGAACCTTGGTCCCCAACTCATAGGGCGCCTTGCTTCTGCGGCCGGCTTCACCCAGCATGGTTTCAATGGCATCCGCCGCCTCGGATCCCAGAATCTTGACGGTTTGCTTGGGCTTGAAGCGAATCCAGGCTTCCCCCTCGCTGAGATCCATCAACGCCTTGGTGAGTTGTTCGAGGGACATGGTGCGAATCTGTGGCCAATCCATCTCGACCGTGGGGCGTTGATTCTTGCCATTCTAGGCTGGCAACAGGGCAGGTTCAACGCACGGTGCGGCGGCGCTCCAGTTCCTGAAACACGCTCTTATCGCCAATATCGGCCGCCGGATCCAACCGGAACTTGCCCACAGCCATCACCAGCAGCAGCACCGCCTCCAGAAGCCAGAACGGGCCTTGCGTCTCCAGCGGCGCCACCCCCAGCAGGGCCAGCATCAGCAAAAGCGGCGCCAGCAGGGTCACACCCACCGCCTCAGGGCGGCGGAAACAGAAGAACTCCTTGAAGCCCAATCCGGTTAATGCGGCAAAGTAGGGACCAACGGCCATGATCCAGAGGGGTTGGGCCAGGAGGGTGTTTCCCATGTGGGCCGGCCCCGCCTGATGGGCCAGAGCAAGGCCACCGCCAACCCCCAACAGCCAGAGCAACCGCAGCGCCTGATGGAGCGGGCGCAGGTAAATGTGGATCCAGTGCAGCGCCAGTCCCAGGGCAACGGCCATGACCACCAGCCATGGGCCAATCCAGGCGGCCCCAGCCCAGACCCATTGCACCAGACAGCCCAGTTGGGCCACAGCCAACGCGAGCACGGAAATCCGGTAGCCTGTCACCTCTCGTCGGTCGGCGGCCGTGATGCGGTAGGTCCCGAACATACCTTGGTGAAGTGGATCCGTACTCTGGTCCGCCGTGCTCACCGGATCCGGGCTGGGGTTGTTCATCAGGATTTCGGGAAGGGCAAATCTAGCAAACTGGCCAGGGGCGGCGCCTTGGGAACAAGGCCCGAGGGGTTCAAGGGGAAAAGGCTCCCGAAATAGTCTTGACGCCAGGTCTCGCTTGGGCAGGTTGCCGCCACGTTGGGCAGTTGGTAGAAGCGGCGGCGCCATGCCCACAGAAACGGAAAACTCCACAGGGGGCGCAGCCCACAGCCAAACAGGTCCTGATAGGCCGCCTCCCAGCGGGCCATGGTGGGGAAGAGGCGCACATCCACCATGGTCAACAACTCCCCGCAGATCCAGGGACGTCCATCCGCCAGGGCCTGCTCCACCGCGTCCAGCCCGGCAAAGACATCATCCAGCGCCCGCTGGTAGGCCTCCTGTGTGCGCGCAAAGCCGCAGCGATACACACCGTCGTTCACGTCACCCTGAAGCCACTCGGACCAGGTCTCGATGGATGGAATCAGGTCGGAGGGTCGGAGTGTGGCGGTGACCGCATCGGGTCCCGGAGGCAGCTTGTCCAACTGGCCAATGATGTCGGCGCTTTCGTTGTTAATGATCCGCCCCTCGTACCGGTCCCACAGGACAGGGACCGTGGCCCGCGCACTTGGGTCGGCGCCGGAGTCCCTGTAGAGTTGCCACAACTGTCGGACCCCTTCAAAGGGTTCCCGGAACACCCAGCGGCCCGTGGCGGGATTGGGCTGAACCACGGCAATGTCAATGAAACTGGCCAGATCCTTGAGTTGGCGCACCAGCCAGGTGCGGTGTGCCCAGGGACAGCTTTGTCCGATAATCAGCACATGGCGAGGAACCCCCTGATCCTGGCCGCTGCCCAGCAGCGTCTCACGAAAACAACTGGGCCGGCGGCGAAAACCGCCCCTATCATCGGCTGGAGCAAGGCCATTCATCAGCACCAGCCACTGGCAACGCCAGAGTTGGCGACTGAGGGAGACCACCGCTGGGGGAATGGTCATGGACAGCAAGGGGAGGCCAGTTGGTGGCCATCTGAGCACAGTCTGTCTATTTTGCTGTTTTGTGTGTCGGTTTCGTGCCGCTTCAGTCAACGGGTTCTACCTGCACGGTGCTGATTCCCCGTGAAGGGAAACCGGATGAGCCCCGCGTGGCAGGCAGTCCGGAAACAACGCGTCGTCTTGTGGGCAAGGGCTGTGTCGTGCTTGTGGAATCCGGGGCCGGCCAGGCCTCCGGTTTCAGCGATCAGGACTATTGCAAGGCAGGCGCAGAACTGGTGGAGGATGGCTGGCGTCACTGCCAGGTGGCCCTCTGTGTCGGGGCGCCGGACCACGGCCGCCTGGAGGCCATGGTCACGGGCAGTACGGTGATCGGTCTACTGGCGCCTTACGGCAATCAGACCCTGGTGCAGCAGTTGAATCGCCGCAAATTGTCGTCCCTGAGCCTTGAACTGCTGCCGCGCATCAGCCGGGCCCAAGCCATGGATGCCCTGTCCTCACAGGCCAACATCGCTGGCTACAAGGCGGTTCTTCTGGCGGCTGCCGCGCTGGATCGCTATTTTCCCATGCTGATGACCGCTGCAGGAACCGTGCAGCCGGCCCGGGTCCTGATCCTCGGGGCAGGGGTGGCGGGATTACAGGCTGTGGCCACGGCGCGGCGGCTGGGGGCCGTGGTCTACGTCTCGGACATTCGACCTGCCGTGAAGGAACAGGTGAGTCTTTGGGGGGCCGGTTCATCGGGCCGCCCCAGGTGAAGGAGCAGCCTGCCGAGGCCAACGGCTACGCCAGGCAGGCTTCAGAAGCTTTTCTTGCGGCTCAACGTCAGCAACTCTCCGATCAACTGGCCTTGGCGGACGTGGTCATCTGCACAGCCCAGGTGCCCGGTCGCCCCGCTCCCCGCCTCATCAGCGAAGCCATGCTGGAGCGCATGCGGCCTGGGGCCGTGGTGGTGGACCTGGCGGTCAACGAGGGGGGAACTGCGCTGCAACCGTGCCCGGTCAAACCATCAACCGCAATGGGGTCAAGCTTATTGGCGCCAGTGATCTCCCCTGCACAGTCCCCTATCACGCCAGTTCCCTCTACGGGCGCAACCTGGCGGCCCTGCTGGAGCAGTACCTGCAGGACGGGGTATTGCATCTGGATCTCCAGGATCCGTTGCTCAAGGATTGTCTGCTCACCCATAACGGTCACTGTCACCGTGACGACGTCGTCAACGCTTCGAGGTCCGCGTGATGGATGGTTTTCAGGAACAACTCTGGGTTCTGCTTCTGGGCAGCCTGCTGGGGCTGGAATTGATTGGCAAGGTGCCACCCACCTTGCACACGCCTCTCATGTCCGGCGCCAACGCCATCAGCGGCATCACCATGCTGGCGGCCCTCACCCTGATCACCAGGGCCGGAGAGAACATCCTCCTGTTGAGTCTGGGCTCGGTGTCCCTGGGATTTGCCCTCTTCAACGTGGTGGGCGGCTTCCTGGTGACTGATCGAATGCTGACCATGTTTCGCAGCAGCCGCAAATCCTCCGGAGGGGGTCAATGAGTTCCGCCGCCCTCTTCCAGGCCGCCCTGGATCTTCTGGCCGTGGCCCTGCTGGCGCTGGGCATCAAGGGTTTGTCCAGAATCCGTTCTGCCCGTTCCGCCAACCAACTGGCCGCCAGCGCCATGGCGCTGG
>NZ_JENA01000119.1 GCF_000586015.1 Candidatus Synechococcus spongiarum SH4
CCCTCTACCCTGGCAGCTTCGACCCCGTTACCCTCGGCCACCTGGATCTGATTCAGCGGGCCAGCCGCCTCTTTGACCAGGTGATTGTGGCCATATTGCGCAATCCCGCCAAGACCCCGGCGTTTTCCCTGAAGCAGCGGCAGCGGCAGTTGCGGTTGGCCACCGCGGATCTGCCCAACGTCTCCGTGGATAGCTTCGATGGCCTGACGGCCAATTTTGCCCGTCAGCAAGGTTGCGCCATTATTTTGCGGGGCCTGCGGGCCCTGAGCGACTTCGAATTCGAACTGCAACTGGCCCACACCAACTCCTCCCTGTGCAGCACGGTGGAAACCCTGTTTCTGGCCACGGCGGCTCGCCACAGCTTCCTGAGCAGTTCCGTGGTCAAGGAAGTGGCCCGCTTTGGCGGCGATGTGTCTCATATGGTCCCCGCAGGAGTGGCGGAAGACCTGGACAGGCACTTTAATTCAGGTTAGCCGATTCCCTGCGCCATGGACCCGTCTCCCGTGTCACCCCCAGCAAAGAACCCGGCATCACCCTGGACCAACTGGATCAACTGGAGGAAATCATCCTGCAGGGCCTGCGCCTTCCCCTCACCGGGATGCTGCTGGTGGATGAGGAGGAAACCGTTGAGGCCCTGAGCCAGGTTCGCGAGAGCTTCCCCCCGTCGTTCCAGCAGGCCCAAACCCTGATCGAGCAGCGGCAGAACTACCTGAAACAGGCCCGCAGCCATGGGGAATCCCTCGTTGAGGAGGCCAGGAAAAGGGGGGAGGAGTTGATCCAGCAATCCGTCCACGAGGGTGAACGCCGGGGCCAGCAGGTGATGGCCGCGGCGGCGGCCCAACGGGACATGCTGCTGGACAAGGCCCGGCAGGCGGTTGCCCGGCAGGAGCAGGGGCTGCAGAAGAACCTTGCCCAGGCCGAGCAGCAGTTCGCGGCCCGCCGCAGTCAACTGGAGCAGGAGTACGTCACCCGCAAGGAGCAGCAGAACCAGCACCTGGAGCAGCAACGCCTGAAGGCGCTGCAGGAGTTGGAGCGCCTCAACCAGGAGAAGATCAAACGGAAGGAACTGGCCCAGCGCGAAGTTGAGGAAGTCCGGCAGGAGATGCAGGCGTTACGTCAGAAGACCTATGCCCATTGCGAAGAGTTGACGCGGCAGGCTGCGGCCGCCAGGCAGGGGGCTGATCGCTATGCCCGCCAGGTGCTGGATGATCTCAACGGTAAGCTGCGGGACCTTCAGCAGGTGGTGGGCGACCAACGCCAGGAGTTCCAGGGCAACCATGCCCAGGGCCGGCCCACGGCGCCGCCCCGGCAACAGACGGTTCACCAGAGAACCGGCGCCGCCAACCAGCTCAGAACACGCGGGGACAGAAAGAGTGCTTGAGCACCGCCTCCAGAATCTCCGCCATGCGGGAGCGGGGCTCCGCTGAACCGTTGGCCAGCAGACTGAAAAACCGATGGCCATGGGGAGTGTCCATCCGGCCGGAGAGCGCCTTCACGCCGCGAATGGTGCCCGTTTTTCCCACAAACTTCCCCGTCAGCGACGGTGAACTGGAAAACCGTTCCAGGGTGCCGGTGCGGTTGGCCACGGCCATGGTTTCATACCAGTTGCGCCCATGGGCGTGGTGCTGCATGGTGAGCAGGAGGCTGGTGTAGAGGCGGCTGGTGCTGCGGTTGGAGCGGCTCAGACCGCTGCCGTCGGCAATGGTGACCCCGTCCACCGGCAGGTTCTTGTCCTTGAGCCATTGCAGGGTGATCTCGCTGGCGTGAGACAGGTTCCATGACCCACTGCCCACCCTGAGCAGCACCTCGGCGGTGTTGTTGTGGCTTTCCGTGTTGGCTCGGGTCACCAGGGATTGCAGCGGCCGGGACAACTCCTCGTGGATCAACTGACTGCCCTGGGGGTTGGGAGAATCCGCAGGCACCTCCGCCCAGGTAAAATCAACCCCCTGCCGGTTGAGAACCTGGCTCCAGATCCCCGCCAGCCGCTTGGGAGGGTCGTAGACGGCGTAATCACCGCTGCTGTTGGCGCTCACCGGGAGTCGGGTCACCGGGGCGCCGTAATCCCAGTTGCGATCCGCAGTGTGCCAATCGGCAGGCCACCAGTTGCCGGGACCCAGCTCTTCAAACTCCATGGTGACGGCGCCCGTTCCACACCGTGGCCGGAAAGGGCGGTGGCCATGCGCGTCACCTGCTGGGGGCCAAAGCCGGGATCCCCCTCCCCTTCCAGTCGGAGGGTGCCGTTGGGCAGGCGCCAGAGAGAGGTTTTGAGGCGGTGGTCCACCCCCAGGCGGTCAATCGCCAGGGCGGTGCTGATGAGTTTCTGGTTGGAGGCGGGGATACGGGGCGCCCGGCCGTTCACGTCCGCCAGCAACCGTCCGACGGGATCGGCAACCGTCACACTCCAGGCGGCCTTCTCGCTGCCCAGGATGGCCAGCACGTCCCTCTGCAGCGGGGCGCAACTCACATGGGATTCCAGGCGGACGAGGGCAGCCAGGGGGGGAAAAGGAGGCAGGCGGGGAGGGGGCGCCGGACCCTGCTCGGCCCGGGGAACGTCCACGGGCCGGGGTCCGGGGGGGGATGGCGGCAGAGAAGGGACTTGCGCCACGCCTTCGGCAGCGCCGTAGGACTCCACTATGGCGGCCTCACCGTTGGCCACCTGATCCAGCAGATCCAGCAGCCGGTCCTGGCCGTAACTTGCAGGCGTTGACAGGAGGGGCAGCAGCAACCCCAGCAGCAACACACGCTTGCGGTGATTTCCCATCAGCCGTTCCCCTTGGCCAGCCCGCTGACCACGCCTTTGAGGCGGTACAACCTGCCCTCAACTTCAATGGGAACGCCGATTTTCAGGTTGGTGTCCCCCAGGGCAAACCCGGTTCTGGTTTCCTGCCCCTGACCTTGGAGGAACAACTGGGCATCGAAGGTGGCGAACTCTTTCTGGTTGGGATCCGGAATGGTGCTGCCGTCCGCCAGCACCGTGAGGCGTTGCCGCAATCGCCCATCCAGAACCCGGAGAGTTCCGGAGGGCTGGTTGCGCACCACAAGCCGTGTTTCCCCCTCCTGCTTGATGCTGGCCAGGAGGCCGTCCGGATCGGCTACGGGGATGTGCTTGATGTCCACAATCACCGCAATGGGCTCAAGCTGACCGCCGGCGGCGGCCAGACCGCTCACCAGCTTGGGGCTCCAGAGCAGGCCGGCCGCGGCCATGGCCATGGCCACAACGGCCCCCAGATCCACCGGATGGAGACGCAGCACGGATTTCATGGGGCGACGGAAGGCGTGCTGGATTGATCGTATCGATGCCCCGGAGCCTTCGCCAGGGCTGCTCGGCCACAACTGTGGGTTGTTCAATACACTCTTCCGGCAGGCACTGCACATCCGGCACCCCATGACCAGCCCCATCAACCCCCTGCTCCTTGGCCGGGACCTTCCCCCCTATGGGCAATTCACCCCTGAGGTGATCGGGGCGGGAATGCCGGAACTCCTGGGACAGTTGGAGGCGGCGCTGGCCCGCCATGAGGCCGGGCTCGCCACCCTGGAGGCTCCCACCTGGGGGCAGGTGATGGATCCCTTGCACCACGTCGAAGAGCGGCTCCGCTGGGCCTGGGGTGTGGTGAATCACCTGATGGGGGTTTGCAACAGCGCCGCCCTGCGCCGCGTGTACAGCCAACAGCAACCTGCCGTGGTGCGATTTTATCACCGCCTGGGTCAAAGCCGGACCCTCTACAAAGCCCTGCGGCAATTGCAACAGCGGGGCCGGGATGGAGAGCTGCCGTTGGACGAGGCGCAGCAGCGCATCCTGACGGCGGAGATACGGGCCATGGAGTTGCAAGGGGTGGGACTGGAGCCGGAGCAGCGCCAGGAGTTCAATGCCGCCAGCACCCGCCTGGCGGAGTTGTCCACCCGCTACAGCAACCACGTCCTTGACGCCACCGGGGCCTGGAGCCTCCTGCTCAAAGAGCCTTGGCAGGTGGACAGCCTCCCCGGCAGCCTGCGGGAACTCATGGCCGCAGCAGCCCGTGAGGCGGGCCATGGGGAGGCCACCGCCGCGGCCGGGCCATGGCAGTTGGGGTTGGACCTGCCCCGTTACGGCCCCTTTCTGCGCTATTGCCGCCACCAACGCCTGCGGGAGCAGGCCTACCGGGCTTATGTGGGCCGGGCATCAACCGGCGACACGGACAATCACCCCCTCCTCCACGAGATCCTGACCCTGCGCCACCAGCAGGCCCGACGGCTAGGCTACGCCACCTGGGCCCAGGTGTCCCTGGCGAGCAAGATGGCCGGGTCCGTGGAGGAGATTGAGCAGTTGGTGGAGGAATTGCGGCGCCCCAGCCAGCCGGCGGCGATGATGGAGCTGGAGCAGTTGCGCCGGTTGGCCAGGGAAATGGGCGCTCCTGAAGGGGACGCCCTGAAGCCGTGGGACGTGCCCTACTGGAGCGAACAGTTGCGCCGCCGCCGCTTTGATCTGGACAGCGAAGCCCTGCGCCCCTGGTTCCCCCTTGAGCAAGTGCTGGCGGGCCTGTTCGGCCTCTGTGAGCGGCTGTTTGCCATTCGCATCCTGGCGGCTGACGGGGAGGCTCCCCTATGGCACAGGGACGTGCGTTTCTTCCGGGTTGTGGATCCGCAGCAGAACGCCCCCATCGCCGCCTTCTATCTGGATCCCTATGCACGACCTGGGGAAAAACGCGGTGGAGCCTGGATGGATGAGTGCCTGGTGCGGCAACGGAACCAACAGGGCGGGACGGTTTGCCCCGTGGCGTATCTGATCTGCAATCAAACGCCGCCGGTCAACGGCGCCCCCAGCCTGATGACCTTCATGGACGCGCGCACCCTGTTCCATGAATTCGGCCATGGTCTGCAGCACATGCTCACCACCATTGACCGGCCCCAGGCTGCCGGCCTCAATCTGGTGGAAGACGACGCCATTGAACTGGCCAGCCAGTTCATGGAGAACTGGTGCTACGACCGGCCCACCATCATGGCCATGGCCCGCCACTGGCAAACCGGATCCCCCCTGCCGGAAGCCGAATTCCAGAAAATCAGCGCCGCCCGCACC
>NZ_JENA01000120.1 GCF_000586015.1 Candidatus Synechococcus spongiarum SH4
GCACGCTTCCTTGGCCCCTACCCGAATCCATGAATTGCGGAGGTCAGGTTTGATCATTGTTTTCATCACTGCCTGGAGGGTTGAGGGACTGATGCGTCTCCAGACTGAGTTGCCAGGGGACCATGCTCTGATTGAGGACGGCGGAAGAACGCCACCGGTCCGGATGGTGGGCGTCGCGCCAGGGCCTTCGGTCGCCAACAGGGATGAGATGCCGCTCAGCCACGGTGCTGGCCGTGGACGACCGTTCCTGATGCACAGGATTGGCCCGTTACTCACGGCCACAGCGGCAGGACCCACCCTTCCACTTGCTGCACTTGGACCGCTTGCAGCCTTTTTTGCGCTTGCGCTGAGCCGAGGCAACGGGATGCATGGGGTCCAACTGGCCAGAGAATGGAGTCCAGTCTCAGCAATCCAGCCCCAGGGAAAGCCGCCAGGAGCCTCAAGGATGTTACTTTTATTACATAAGGCACATACGTTTCATCACCAAGTCATGTTTGATTATGATTGTGGTTGAGCCTTGCGGGGCAACATAGCCTCTACATGGAGGCCACGACACCATGACCACCACACCCACCACGGAAGCCCTGGCCGTTGCCAGTCGGCCAGCCCAGCGCCGTCGCCCCGTCCCCCGCGCCCTGGCGCCGGACGTGTTGAGCCATCTGCAACTCCACCTGCAGATGGAGTTGCAAGCCAGCTACGACTACTTCCGCCTGGCCGTCTGGTTTGCCGAGCGGGACCTGAAAGGGTTTGCCGCATTTGCGCGCCAGGAGGCCCTGAACGAACACCACCATGCCTGCCTGGTGGCGGATCACCTCGTGGATCGCAGCCAACCTGTGGAACTGGCCACCCTGCAACCCAACACCAGCACCTGGGACAGCATGGAAGCCGTCACCCGGTTCATGTTTGACAACGAGGTGGCGGTGACAGCCTCGGCCCAACAGATTTACTCCATGGCGGAGAGGGCCGGCGACTACATCACCTCCGTCTTTCTGGACGGCGTCATTCAACAGCAGACGGACTCGGAAGCCCAGGCTGCCTACGTGATGAGCCGGGTAAGGCTGGCCGGGGATGACCCCGCAGCGTTGCTGCTGATTGACCAGGAACTGAGCCGTGGCGAGGACGACCGCCCCCGACTGGCAAAAGACGGGAACAGCTAGGCTGGACTTCTAAGCTGGGCTGCCCAGGGAGCAGTGCTGTTGGTCGTCCTGGGTCAGGACTGCTCTGCAGGTGGCCTGAAGAAGGCTGAGGGTCAGTGGTTCGCCGCCAGCGGCGCTGAGGGACCAGGCGATCTTTTCCACATGCTGGACACGGCAACGTAAACGTTGCAGTTCGCCCTGTAATCTGGCGTGCATGGTCTGATGCTTCAGGCTTCGCCAGTCTTGATAGGCCATGGACCAGCGGCCTTGAAGAAACTCCATTTCCCAGAGCAGGTCAGCAATGATGGTCTTGACGAGCATGGTTGCCGCAAGTGTTGGGGAGTGTTAACAATTTTCTTTATCTTGACTGAACCAAGCTCACGCAGCGCGACGAGTGCCACAAGTCCATGTAGCATTGTTGACCTCCTCCCCCTCCTATCTGCTCAACGGCTCATGGCCAGCATTCTCTGAATGGGGGCCAAAGCCCGTTGACGCAGGTCTTCCGGCAGTTCAATGCGGGGCTCCAGGGTTTCCAGGCAGCGCCAGAGCTTGGCCATGGTGTTGCGGCGCATGTGGGGGCAGGCATTACAACTGCACCCATCCAGTCCCGGTGCCTCCAGAAAGGTTTTGCCGGGCACGGAGCGGCGCATCTGGTGCAGGATGCCGGGCTCCGTCAGGACGATGAACGCTGGCGCATCGGCGCTGCGGCTATGGCTGAGCAGGCGGCTGGTGGAGCCAATGAAATCCGCCAGATCCAACAGGTTTTCCCGACACTCCGGATGGGCAATCACCGCAGCCTCCGGATGGGCCTGTTTCAGGGCCAGAACCGCAGTCTCGCTGAAGGTTTCGTGGACGATACAGCTTCCGGGCCAGAAGACCATGGGGCGGCCGCTCTGTTGCTGCACCCACCGGCCCAGGTTGCGGTCCGGCGCAAAGAGGATGGGCTGGTCTTCCGGCAACTGGCGCACCAAGTCCACGGCGTTGCTGCTGGTGCAGATCAAGTCACTCTGGGCCTTGATGGCTGCTGACGTGTTGATGTAGCTCACCACCAGATGATCCGGGTACCGGGCCCGGAAGCTGGCAAAGGCTTCGGGGGGACAGCTTTCCGCCAGGGAGCAGCCGGCCTCCAGATCGGGGAGCAGCACCAGCCGCGAGGGGTTCAGGATTTTGGCGGTCTCCGCCATGAAGTGAACCCCGCAGAATACAATCACCTCCGCATCCGTCTCGACGGCCCGCCGGGAAAGTTCCAGGGAGTCGCCGGTATAATCGGCAATATCCTGGATTTCCGGTTCCTGGTAGTAGTGGGCCAGGATGACGGCCCGCCGCCGCTTCCGCAATTCCCCGATGGCTACCGGAAGATCCGCCGGGTCGGGGGCCCGGCCCGGCCCAGGGTGCTCGTCCAACGGTGGCGCTGTGGCAAACACGGGAAACAAAACCAGGCAAGATGCTGAAGCCTAGCCAAGTCTTGAATGGGCCGCCGCCCCATGCGGATTGCCATCGCCGGCGATTTACACGGGCTCTGGGATGCCGTTGATGAGCGCATCCTGGAGCGGCTGGCTCCGGACGTGGTGCTGGTGGTGGGTGATCTGGGGGAGGGGGAAGACCGCATGAGTCGGATGGTGGCAAGGCTTCCCCATCCCGTGGCCTGTGTGCTGGGCAACCATGACGCTGCCCGTGACGTGCGCGGCGAGGTGTTGCGCCGCCAGTTGACGCTCCTGGGGGACGTGCATTGTGGCTGGGGCCTACGGCGGTTGGATCCCCCTGGCTTGGCTGTTGTTGGCGGGCGTCCCGCCAGTTCCGGCGGGGGCTACGTGCTCTCGGCCGCCGTGCGTTCCGTCTGGGGTCCCGTGCCCCTGGAGACCTCCATTACGCGGATCACCACGGCCGCCTCCTCCGTATCGGCCCAGGATTCCCTGGTGCTCCTGGCCCACGTGGGGCCAACGGGGTTGGGAAGCGCCGCCCAGGATCTCTGCGGTCGGGATTGGCGCCGTCCGGCGCGGGACTGGGGCGATCTGGACCTGGCCGCCGCCATCGCCCGGATCCGCCGCTGGCGCCCCATCCCCCTTGTGGTGTTTGGCCATATGCACCATCGCCTCCGGGGGGGCGGCCAGCGGCGCTCCTTCCTGTTGGATCGGCACAACACGGCCTATCTCAACGCCGCCGTGGTGCCTCGCCATGGCCGGGATGACCATGGCCGCCCCCTGCGTCATTTCGCCATGGTCCATCTGGCGGGCAACCAATTGCTCTGGGCGGCCCATTGCTGGTTTGACAGGGAAGCCACCCTGCGGTGGCAGGAGTGTCTCTATCGGGCCTCGGGGGCATGAGGGCTGTGATTCCCGTCCCTGCCCCTGGTTTCTGGACAGCCGTCTGCCAGGAAGCCGCCGGCTTGGACCGGCAGGAGGAAGCTGTTCTGGTCTATACGGCCTGCTGCCCCTGCCCATGGGGGCTGGCCATGGACTGGGCCTGCCGGAAGTCTCCCCAGTGGATTGGGCCGGATTTCTTTGACAGCCTGCCCGGATGCGCCGCCATCAAGTGGCTGCGCCCCCTGGCCGGTGTGCTCGGGGAGGATTTCGTCTACCCCTCCCTTGTCAAGGGGGAGACAGACGTTTATCCTAGTGTCCACCGATGCCATTGCCCATGGTCGTCCGCCATGGGAGTGTTGTGTCTGCAAGCGGGTGTTCACCTCAACCTTCGGAGCGTTCGACAAGTGTTGCGGAGTCTCTTACCCCTGGCGCTGGCTTGTGTTACCTGCGTCCTGCCGGCCTTTGCCAGCCCACGCAGGCATTTTGAGGTGACCCCTGAACGCCGGGCTCTCCTGAACACCATTCGCTATGCCGAGGGCACCTGGAAGCAGGGAGAAGACGGCTATAGAGTTTTCTATGGAGGTACGCTTTTCCAGAAGGTGAGCCACCATCCCAACAAGGTCAACCATGGGCGATATTCCTCCCGGGCAGCGGGAGCGTATCAGTTTCTGCCCGCCACATGGAAGATGGCGAAAGAAGCCCTCGGATTAAGAGACTTCGGCCCCCGATCCCAGGATCAAGCCGCTCTCTATCTGATCCAGCGTCGTAAGGCGCTGGGGTTGGCGGATCGTGGCGTGTTCACCAAGGAACTTGCCCATCGGTTGGCGCCGGAGTGGGCTTCCTTCCCAAAACACTCCGGCGCCAGTTACTACGGCCAACCCGTGCGCCGGTTCTCCTCTCTCAAGAGGTTTTACAACAGCAATCTGGCAGTGGTTCGCCGTGGGAGTCCATCAAGTCCGTCATGGGTTGCCGCGAGGCCGCTACCTGCCATCCCTGTAGCCCAATCCCCCCCGACGCCCGCCCGCTTGATTCCTGTTGCCACTTCTGCGGATTGTGACGGGGAGTTGATGTGTCTCCTGGATCACGTGGCCAACGGCGGGGCGCCCATCCAGCCGGAAAGCGTGGTCTCCCGGTCCTAGGCCTCGTTGAACTCTCTGATCGCTTGAACTCTCTGATCAAACGGCGGCTGGCGGCCCGTTGCCGAGGCTGCCGGCCCAGTTGAGCTTGCGGCGCAGGGTTTTGAAGTAGGAGGGCTGCTGCTCCAGAACCAGCATCTGGGCATGGCGTTGGGCCCGTTGCAGAATGCACCGCTGGCGGGGATGGAGGGTGGCGGCGTAGGCCCCGTCTTTCCACAGCTTCACCACCCGGCCGGTTTCCCCCAGGGGCCAGATGGCCAGGCGGGCCCGGGGGGGCAGCACCACGGCGCGGCTGGAGAGGCTCATGGGGCAGATGGGGCTCACCACAATGGCGTCAATGCCAGGGTGGACGATGGGTCCGCCGGAAGCCAGGGTGTAGCCCGTGGAGCCGGTGGGGGTGCTCACGATCAGGCCGTCCCCCTGCACCTGGTCCACCACCTCCCCGTCCACCGCCAGTTCAAGGCGACAGGTGGGGGAGC
>NZ_JENA01000121.1 GCF_000586015.1 Candidatus Synechococcus spongiarum SH4
CCTCCCCTGAGAGGAACATATCCACAACTGGGATTATGGCAGACTGCACCGGGCAATCCGGGCCATGGCAGCCTCCACCCGGGCGCGACTGTTAAAGGCTGAAAGCCGCAGGTAGCCCTCCCCGGCGGCGCCAAAACCAACCCCGGGAGTGCCCACCACCCGGGCCTCCTGCAGAAGCTGGTCAAAGAACTGCCAGGAACCCACCGACTCCGGTGTCCTGACCCACACGTAGGGAGCGTGTTGACCGCCGTACACCGCCAGACCCAGACTCTGAAGTTGCTGTCGGATGATGGCGGCATTCTCCATGTAGAAACTCGTCAACCGGGCCACCTGGGCCTGGCCGGCAGGGGAATAGACAGCCTCGGCGCCCCGTTGCGCCACATAACCCACGCCGTTGAACTTGGTGCTCTGGCGGCGGCTCCAGAGTTGCCACAGGGACACCCTGTCCCCGTCACCGGTGCGGCCGGTCAGGGTCCGGGGCACCACGGTAAAGGCGCAGCGCGTTCCCGTGAAACCGGCATTCTTGGAGAAGGAGCGAAACTCGATGGCGCAATCCCGGGCCCCCTCCATTTCAAAAATGGAGTGGGGCAGGTCCGGATCCCGGATAAAGGCTTCGTACGCCGCATCAAAGAGAATCAGGGCTTCATGGCTGCGCGCATAGTCCACCCAACGCTGCAACTCGGCGCGGGTGGCCACCGCACCGGTGGGATTATTGGGGAAGCACAGGTAGATCAGATCCGCCGGGGTTGCCGGCAAAGGGGCGCGGAAGTCGTTGTCCGCGGTGAGGGGCAGGTACTGCAAGCCGCCGTAGCGACCCTGAGCATCAGCGGGACCCGTATGGCCGGCCATCACGTTGGAGTCCACGTAGACGGGGTAGACCGGATCGGTCACGGCAATGCGGTTGTCGTCCCCCAGAATGTCCAGAATGTTGCTGGCGTCGCACTTGGAGCCGTCGGAGATGAAAATCTCGTCCGCTTCGACGGCGCAACCCCGCTGTTGGTAGTCATGGCGGGCAATGGTCTGCCGTAGCCAGTGGTAGCCCTGCTCGGGACCGTAGCCATGGAACCCCGTTGCGGTTCCCATGGCCTCAACGGCGGCGATCATGGCCTCACAACAGGCGGCGGGCAACGGCTCCGTAACATCCCCGATGCCCAGGCGAATGAGATCAGCTTCAGGGCGCCGGGCGCTGAAGGCCTTGATGCGGCGCTGAATTTCCGGGAAGAGGTATCCCGCCTGCAACATTTGGTAGTGGCTGTTGACGCGCACCATGGCAGCACTTGGCACAGACGGTCCATCCTATGGGCAGGGGTGTGGGTCACCCTGTGCCGTCCGTTGCTTCCCCGTCCATGCCCTCTGCCACAGCGACCGCCCCCGTCCCCTTCCATCAACTGGTGGATCGGGGCATCAGCAAGCCGGGTCGCTATCTGGGTCGGGAACGGGGCGCCCTGCACCGGCCCTGGGATCAGGCGTCATTGCGCTGGTGTCTCACCTATCCGGAACTCTACGAAGTGGGCGCCAGCAACCTGGGGCACGTCATTCTCTATGGCATCCTTAATCGCCTGCCGGGGCAGCTCTGCGACCGGGCCTACCTGCCTGGAGCGGATCTTGCCGCCCGGCTGCGGCAGCAGGAGGTTCCCCTGTTTGCGGTGGAAAGCCGTCGGCCCCTGAAGGCGTTCGACATTCTCGGCTTCAGCCTCAGCTATGAACTGGGGGCCACCAACATCCTGGAAATGCTGAACCTGAGTGGTCTGCCCCTATGGGCCCGGCAACGCCCGGACGTGCCCTTCGATCATCCCCAGGCTCAACCCCTCGTCTTTGCCGGTGGTCAGACCGCCACCTCCAATCCCGAACCCTATGGCGCCTTTTTCGATTTCATGGCCCTGGGGGACGGGGAGGAGTTGCTGCCGGAGATTGGCCTGGTGGTCCGGGAGGGTAAGGCAGCCCGCCTGAGCCGCTCCGCGCTGTTACGGGATCTTGCCCAAGTGCCGGGGGTATATGTCCCCAGCCTGTACCGGCGCAACGGTGACGGGCGGGTGGCGCCCCGATCACCGGACGCTCCGGCCCGGGTGGTGCGGCGGGTGGCGGACCCCATCCCCCACTACGCCACGGGATTGGCGCCCCAGGTGGCAACCGTCCATGATCGGCTGGTGGTGGAAATCCGCCGGGGGTGTACCCGGGGCTGCCGCTTCTGTCAACCCGGCATGTTGACCCGCCCGCCCGGGACGTGGCGCCGGATGAAGTGGTGGACGCTGTGGAAACGGGCATGAAGACAACCGGCTATAGCGACTTCTCCCTTCTCTCCCTCAGTTGTTCCGACTATCTGGCGCTCCCGGCCGTTGGCGTGGAGTTGCGCAATCGGCTCCAGGGGCAATCAGTCAGCCTCAGCCTGCCCAGTCAACGGGTGGACCGCTTCGATGAAACCATTGCCGGGATCATCGGCGGCGCACGGCGCACAGGGGTCACCTTCGCCCCGGAGGCGGGCACCCAGCGACTGCGGGACATCATCAACAAGGGCCTCACGGATCAGGATCTGCTCCGTGGCGTCCGCACCGCCTACGAGCAGGGCTGGCGAACGGTCAAGCTCTACTTCATGATCGGTTTGCCCGGGGAGACGGATGCCGACGTGCTGGGCATCGCGGAGACGGTGCGTTGGCTGAAGCGGGAGTGCCATGGCCATGGCCCCTTCGGCTTTCACCTCACCATCAGCAATTTCACCCCCAAGCCCCACACACCGTTCCAGTGGCATCAGGTCTCCAGTGACGATCTGCGCCGCAAACAGGCGTTGCTGCGTCAGGCGCTGCGGGGCATTCCCCGCCTCAAGGTGAATGAAACGGATGTGCGGATTTCCGCCATGGAGGATTTCGTGGGCCGCGGGGATCGCCGGCTGGCCCAGGTCATCGTTGAGGCCTGGCGCAACGGTGCGGGGATGGATGCCTGGTGGGAGAGCGTGGAGCGGGCCTACGAGGCATGGAATCAGGCCATCGGCGCGGCAGGGTTGAATTGGAGGGATCGGCAGCAGGAGCAGGAGGGCAAAGATCCGACAACCCTCCCCCTGCCCTGGGACCACATGGATACAGGCGTGGATCGCCAGTGGCTTCTAGACGATCTGCAACGGGCCATGGCGGCCATGGTGGTTCCGGATTGTTCCTTTGCCGCCTGCAGCAGTTGCGGGGTGTGCGGGCCAGAGTTTGGACACAACCGGATTGTGGCGCCGCCGCCGATCCCCGGGGCATCGGCCCAGGTGCGGCCCGTGAGTCGCCGGGTCCAGCGGCTGCGGCTGCGCTTCACCAAGGAAGGGGATGCGGCCCTGCTCAGCCATCTGGACCTGCTGCGTCTGCTGGAGAGGGCCCTGCGCTCCGCAGCCCTGCCCATCAGCTTCAGCGCCGGGTTCCATCCGCTGCCGCGGTTGCAGGTGGGCCACGCCCTGCCCCTGGGGGTTGAGGGTGGCGGTGAATTGCTGGATCTGGAGTTGGCTGAAGTCGTCCCGCCGGTGACACTCATCAACACCCTTCAGCCCCGGCTTCCCGCGGGTATCCGGCTTCTGACCGCCGAAGAGGTTCCCCTCGGGCAGAAGAGCCTGGCTCAACTCCTGGAGGGGGGCCGCTGGATTATGGGTTTCCGCCCGGAATCAGGGGTCCCCCTGCCCAGCCCGGCTTGGCAGGCCGCCTGCGGGGCGGTGCTGGCTGCCCCCTGTCTGCCCTGGGAGGACACGGATAAAAAAGGACGACCCCGGCAACGGGATCTGCGCCCGCTGCTCAAGGATCTGACCCTGCTTGGTCAAGGCGGCGCCGCTGTGCGGTTGGCTGTGGACGTGGCCATTGACGCCAGCGGCCGCAGCCTGAAACCTGAACAGTTGGAGACGATTCTGGCGGGCCGTCTCGGCGAGGAACTGGCCATCACCACCCTGCGCCGCGATTGGCTATACCTGCGTCCCGAGGCGTCCCGGCCCCGGCAGGCAGGAGAGCCCCGCCCATGATAGGCTGTTCTTGTGGCCGGGACGACAAGACTTCACGCCACCGGGGCCAAGTTGCTCCCTTGCCCTCGACGGTGACAGGTAAATAACGCTCTTCAACCAACCCCGTCCCGGTAAAACTTTCAGGTTTTCTTCCATGACCAAGCAAATTCTTATTGCTGAAAAGCTGCGCATTGCTGCCATTCTCAATGATGAACGTGTTGAGCAACTGATTGTTGCCCAAGGCCAACATCAGATCGGCGACATCTATCTCGGGATGGTGGAAAACGTCCACCCAGGAATTGATGCCGCCTTTGTAAAAGTCGGCGAAAGTGAAAGAAACGGCTTCATTCACGTCACCGATCTGGGCCCTTTGCGGCTGCGGCAAACTGCCGGATCCATCACCGAACTCCTTGAGCCACGCCAGAAGGCTCTGGTGCAGGTCATGAAAGAGCCCACAGGCAACAAGGGACCTCGGCTCACGGGCAACATTACCCTCCCCGGTCGCTTTCTGGTGCTCCAGCCCAACGGACGGGGGGTCAACATTTCCCGCCGTATTCAGGAAGAGGGGGAGCGTGATCGACTGCGGGCGCTGGCGGTTCTGATCAAACCTGCCGGAACCGGTCTGCTGGTGCGCACAAAAGCCGAGGGGGTGGGGGAGGACCAGATTATTGACGACCTGGAAGCGCTCTGCCGTCAATGGGAGACGGTTCAGGCCGCCGCGGAGACGGCCCAACCGCCAGCGCTCCTGAATCGGGATGATGATTTTGTTCACCGCACCTTACGGGATCACTGCAGCCCGGATCTGGACAAAATCGTGGTGGACGGTCCCCAGGTGGCGGGGCGGGTCAAAGCCTTCCTGGGGGTGGAAAAGAACGCCACCGCAGTGGACTCCTTTGCCAGCGCAGAGGAACTGATGGAGGCCTTCCGCATCAATGCGGCCATTCGCCAGGCCCTCTTGCCACGGGTGGATCTGCCTTCCGGCGGTTACGTGGTCATCGAGCCCACGGAAGCCCTGACGGTGATCGACGTGAACTCCGGCTCCTTCA
>NZ_JENA01000122.1 GCF_000586015.1 Candidatus Synechococcus spongiarum SH4
CCACCGCCACGGTGCTGAGGGACGGACCCCAACCAGCGGCGCCGGCCGGATCCGCCAACACCCCGTAACCCATGGGTCGGCATCCTTTGCAGTCCGTGACGGTCCAGGGCCTCTGCAGCGTCCTGGCGGCGTTGGTCATGGCGGCCGCCCCCACCGCCATGACGGCGCCGGCCCAGGCCCAGAGCACCCAGCGGTTCCAGGCCCTGCGGCCCCTCCCCGGCCGGTTGGATCAAACCCTGGTCTTCAACGACAACAACCCTGAGTCCGTCAAGGCCAGCGGCATCCTGCTCTCCACCTTTTCTCCCGTCGGTCGAGCCCATCCGGAGGCCCATCTGGATCAGCGGTTCCTGGGCAACTTCACGGTGTTCAGCCACCACGTGTATGCCCCCCCCGCCCACGGCGCCACCACCGCCTGGCTGGCGTTGCTGGCGGGCAATGCCGCAGACCGGCCCGTCACCATCACGGCACAGCAGGGGGCCACGGCCCTGAGCCAACCCGATGCCCCGTTTCTGCCCCTGCCCAGCATCCTGGAAGAAAACCTGGCCGCCGCGGACGAGACCATGGCCAACGTCCCCCGGGCGCCCCTGTCCAGAGTGGCGGCGGCACGGCTGGACCAGGAGCCTTTGCGCCGTGGTCTGGGGGGAGCCGGGGCCATCTACGCCGGACCCGGGTCCCGGGTGGCGGGCGCCCTGCTGCGGGGGGACAGCACCCCCGGCCTGCCCCCAAGCTGGCATTTGCCGCCCCACAGCACCCAGGCCCTCCTGCTGTTGCCCATTCCCACCACCCATCTGGATCCCCCGGTGAACGGTCGCACCACCCAACTGCGGCTCCACAGTTCCGGCCCGGTGGCCCTGGCCATGGTGGCGTCGCTCCATGATGAACCCCCTGATCTCCCCACCCTGGTGGGGCTGTTGGATGGTCCCCTCAGCCCCAAGGGGCATCAGCCCACACCCCCCGGCCACCAGGGCGGCATTGTCTATTCCCGGGTCAGCGGGGTGCAACGGGGCGCTCGGTGGCAGGCCCGCTTGACGGATCCGGGTCGGGATGTGCTCTCGGTGCGGTCCGTTCCCGTGGGCTGGCCCATCAGCGCCCTGGTGGGGGGCGCCATGACCACAGGCCAGGTGCAGACTGCCCCACTGGCGGCATTCTACCCCGGCACCGCCTGGGCGGCCCATGGCAACTACGGAGTTGAGTACCACCTCACCCTGCCCCTGCTGAACGACACCCCGGAATCGGTGACCCTGGAACTGGCCCTGGAAAGTCCCCAGGAGCGGGAGCCGCCGGCCGGTGTGGTGTCCCTGGCGACCCCCTCACCCAATACGCCGGTGCGATTTCGCGGTCCGGTGGCGGTGCAGGGGCTGGATGGTTCCCCAGGGGAACGGGTATTCCATCTGGTGCAGCGCCGTGGGCAACCGGGGCCGTTGTTGGGCGTCGTCACCCTGGCCCCGGGTGAGGAGCGCACTGTGGTGGTGCGGCTCGTCTATCCCGCCGACGCCACCCCACCCCAGGTGCTCAGCCTGCTGCCCGCCCACAGCCTGGCTCCGGATCCCCAGGCCGGCGACCCGCGACAGATCGACGTGGACGCCTTGATTGCACCCCTGTTGGAAGGCTCCTGAGGGGCTTTGAACCAGCCCTCAAGGGGGGGCGGTTCCCTTGCCGCCGTGGACGGACGGCTCTGCGCACCACTGAAGCCGTAGCAGGTCCAGGGACTCCATCATGTCCTCCGGTAGCCCCAGCAGGTCCATCAACACGGCCCGGTCAAGCGCCTGGCGAACGTCGTCTCGCCAGGCCTCGTTCGCCGGCAGCAGTTCCCGATTCCTGAAGGCGTCGAATATGGTCTTGGCCTGCTCCAGTTGGCCATCCGAGAGCCGCCGTGGGTCCAGTACCGTCAGGGCCGGAAGCCTTGAGATCGTGAGTGCTGCCCGCCCTTGGTGCTGACGTGTGCCAATCCACCAGAAGGCCATGAGCCCCAGCGTCGTGTTGGCCCACAGGACGAGGGGGGTTTCCCAGGGCTCTTCCTGGCAAAGGAAGTTCGGCCATGCCCGACCGCCTATGGACGGCTCCGGCGTCATGCAGGCGGCAAGCGGCTGGGAGTTGACGCGGAAGTCGCGGGTGAAATGTAGCCGTGACGATGTGTTCTGCCAGGCTGCAACTGCCTGTTGTCTGTTCCCGGACCTGACTTCGGCCACGCTGTCCGGGCCAACGATCAATCGGGTTTCCCGCCGGGCCTCGTGCCTCCACAGGGCAGGGTAGGTTGGGATCTGACCGGGGTAAAGTGAGATGATATGGAACGGTCCGCGGGCTGTCCCTGCCGCCGTGCCGTTGATATCTCTGTCCAGAAGCCCGCGCCGGCCAAGATCGTCAAGCCGGCAGATTGGGAGAGACAGTGATTCTGAACGACGGGGAAGCTGCAATTCTCCTCGCACCAGCGCCGCCGCCGCTTCTGCCGTTTCAGGCGAACGCAAGCCAGCACTTCCCATCTCGTCAAGCGTGCCCCGGATATAACAGCCCAGCCGCTCTCCCATTCCCACGGAGATGGGACCGAAACGTTCCCCGGCAGAAGGCAATCGACCCACGGTCCAGGCAATAGCAACGGCCTCAAGAATTGATCGGGGCCGGTGGAAAAGATTAACAAACAGAACATTCCTGTTCGCGTTTTCGTTGTTATCCCTGTTGTTGTCTTTGCGGTTGGCAACGATCAAGACTTCCGCCATTCCAGTATCGGCGGAAAAGGCACAATCCGTTGTACCCGTCGCCGCAATGCTGATGATGGCAACGTCCCTGTAGTGCTCCTCAAGCATTCGCCGTGCGCTGGCCCAGGAGTCTCCTTGCAGAAAGGAGGCCGGGAGCACCAGCGCCAGCACACCGCCGGCACTCTTCAGCTTGACATGGGCGATATCCATGAAATTCGATGCAAGACCGGCATTGCCGTGGCCCGCCATTCCCGGCCTGCGGATCCGGTTTAGCTTACGGGACATTGCCTTCTGCTCGTCCTCCTTTGTGGCGAAGCCGGCAAAAGAAGGGACGGGAACATCGGCCACCTCGTGGTTTGTCGGCCTCGTAAAGGGGGGATTCATGATGACAAGATCAAAGCCGCCGTGGGGAATATCGATGCGTCGATCATTGCCGCTGCCGCTGCCGCTCAATCTTTCCTGACCTGTGCCAAAGAGCGGTATGGTGGTTTCCTCTCCGATCAGATCCAGAGCCCCCAAGGCCGTGGGTTGGCCGGTATGGGCAGGTTGTTCTCCATAAGGCAGCGTGATAATCGAGGTACTGGCAAACGGCACTTCAGGATGGACGCTGGACAGCACCGAGGCCGTAAGGTGCGTTGCCGCTGGCATAATATCGGAGCCGACAAGCGTTGCCTCCATCATGGCGGCATGGAGTTCCCTATCGTCCCCGGAATGACGTCTGTAACGGGAGAGAACGGCCTGATAAGCTGCATTGAGCAGTGCTCCCGTGCCGCAGGCGAAGTCGGCAATTCGCAGCGCCTTCACTGCCTCCTTATCCGACCAATCGGTATCGAGGCGTGCAACGGCAAGCTCCGCAAGCAACGCAGCAGAACTGGGTAGTGTGTAAAATGTGGCCAAGAACTTCCGATCAGAAATCAGGCGTTGGAACATGCGTCCACTGAGATCGTGCTGGCTTGTCGTGCCAAGCTCTGTTAATTCCGAAGACAGTTCCAACATTCGCTCAAGGATCATTTGCGCTACTCTATCGGGAACAGATGCAAGGAGGTTGGACGCGATTTTGAAAATTGGCCAGTAGTTGATCTCGTCAAGGATGCTGTACCAGTGCCGCATCACATTAATTTTAGGGATTCGTCCGGTTTTGCCGCGCAGGTCATCGAGTATTTTTATAACGAAAGACCGATCCTTATTGCCAGTGCCAGCAATTGCCGTCTGGAAGATCAGTGCGTTTGCGATAATGGCCATGGCCATCCTCGTTGTTTGAATCCCATCTTCCTGGTGTAACTTACTTGCGATTAATTCAAGTTGTGCAGGTCTCTCAGCGCAGTGATCACGTAACAGGTTGGCAGCCTGAGAGATTTTGAGCTCCAGTATTTCAAGCCCCTCGGCAATCCGGTCTTCCGACAATGCCGCCAGCTCAATACAGGCAGCCAAATCGTCGATTCCACCCTGAATCCAACCGTGTTCTGGCCAACGAGCCGGATGTTTGGGGTCCCCGGAAAAGACGCAGAACTCAAGTGAGGCGTCATTGATGGACTGCTCCAGGTCCTGCTGGTTTCCTGCCGCCAGATTGTTGGGTATGCGGAGGGCGATGGACTGTTCAATAGGCCGTCCATCACCTTGCAGCATCTTGCCCAACCGGGCGCGGGCATCGCTTTCCACTGTGCGCGCCGGGCTGTATTCGGTTTCTATCACCACCGGGAGGCCGCCGGGATGACGGATAACGATGTCCGGTTTGAGCCCGGCGCCTTCCCGCAATACGCCTGTCTGCTCGATCCCGATGCGGTCGCGCCAGCGCGGATGCTTCGTCCCCATGACGTTACCCAACGCAACATTGAATGCCGGTTCAGAGATTCTCGGCTTCATGTCACTTCCTCCTGCTGATCCAAGGCTTCAAAGGTCACCGCTTCCAGAACGAGTCGGTTGACCACTGTACACAATCCTTATCCATGAAGGCGGCGGGCGTCCTCTTGCCCGTTGCCCATCCCCACCGGCCACCTGAATCCCCCTGTGCTGAATCCCCCTGTGAACGGTCGCACCACCCAACTGCGGCTCCACGGTTCCGGCCCGGCGCCCCCCATGGCGGCGGTTCGCCGTGCTTCAGCGGGGGGAGGCGGTGGCCGTGGTGGGCGCCGCGATGGCGGTGGCGATCCTGAAGCTGCCTCCCGGCTACAACCCCTCGCCATGTCCGTGGCTTGTCCCAGGGGCAAGACAGGGGCTGGCTAAGATGCTGAAGCATTTTGGAATGGCTGGTCATGGCAGTTGCGGCTGGGCAAACGCACCACGG
>NZ_JENA01000123.1 GCF_000586015.1 Candidatus Synechococcus spongiarum SH4
CCGTGGTGCGTTTGCCCAGCCGCAACTGCCATGACCAGCCATTCCAAAATGCTTCAGCATCTTAGCCGGCCCCGGCCTTGCCCCCAGGGACAAGCCATGGACATGGCGAGGGGTTGTAGCCGGGAAGCAGCTTCAGGATCCGCCACCGCCATCCCGGCGCCCACCACGGCCACCGCCTCCCCCCGCTGAAGCACGGCGAACCGCCGCCATGGGGGGCGCCGGGCCGGAACCGTGGAGCCGCAGTTGGGTGGTGCGACCGTTCACAGGGGGATTCAGGTGGCCGGTGGGGATGGGCAACGGGCAAGAGGACGCCCGCCGCCTTCATGGATAAGGATTGTGTACAGTGGCCAACCGACTCGTTCTGGAAGCGGTGACCTTTGAAGCCTTGGATCAGCAGGAGGAAGTGACATGAAGCCGAGGATTTCTGAACCGGCCTTCAATGTTGCGTTGGGTAACATCATGGGGACGAAGCATCCGCGCTGGCGCGACCGCATCGGGATCGAGCAGACAGGCGTATTGCGGGAAGGCGCCGGGCTCAAACCGGACATCGTTATCCGTCATCCCGGCGGCCTCCCGGTGGTGATAGAAACCGAATACAGCCCGGCGCGCACAGTGGAAAGCGATGCCCGCGCCCGGTTGGGCAAGATGCTGCAAGGTGATGGACGGCCTATTGAACAGTCCATCGCCCTCCGCATACCCAACAATCTGGCGGCAGGAAACCAGCAGGACCTGGAGCAGTCCATCAATGACGCCTCACTTGAGTTCTGCGTCTTTTCCGGGAACCCCAAACATCCGGCTCGTTGGCCAGAACACGGTTGGATTCAGGGTGGAATCGACGATTTGGCTGCCTGTATTGAGCTGGCGGCGTTGTCGGAAGACCGGATTGCCGAGGGACTTGAAATACTGGAGCTCAAAATCTCTCAGGCTGCCAACCTGTTACGTGATCACTGCGCTGAGAGACCTGCACAACTTGAATTAATCGCAAGTAAGTTACACCAGGAAGATGGGATTCAAACAACGAGGATGGCCATGGCCATTATCGCAAACGCACTGATCTTCCAGACGGCAATTGCTGGCACTGGCAATAAGGATCGGTCTTTCGTTATAAAGATACTCGATGACCTGCGCGGCAAAACCGGACGAATCCCTAAAATTAATGTGATGCGGCACTGGTACAGCATCCTTGACGAGATCAACTACTGGCCAATTTTCAAGATCGCGTCCAATCTCCTTGCATCTGTTCCCGATAGAGTAGCGCAAATGATCCTTGAGCGAATGTTGGAACTGTCTTCGGAATTAGCAGAGCTTGGCACGACAAGCCAGCACGATCTCAGTGGACGCATGTTCCAACGCCTGATTTCTGATCGGAAGTTCTTGGCCACATTCTACACACTACCCAGTTCTGCTGCGTTGCTTGCGGAGCTTGCTGTTGCACGCCTCGATACCGATTGGTCGGATAAGGAGGCAGTGAAGGCGCTGCGAATTGCCGACTTCGCCTGCGGCACGGGGGCACTGCTCAATGCAGCTTATCAGGTCGTTCTCTCCCGTTACAGACGTCATTCCGGGGACGATAGAGAACTCCATGCCGCCATGATGGAGGCAACGCTTGTCGGCTCCGATATTATGCCAGCGGCAACGCACCTTACGGCCTCGGTGCTGTCCAGCGTCCATCCTGAAGTGCCGTTTGCCAGTACCTCGATTATCACGCTGCCTTATGGAGAACAACCTGCCCATACGGGCCAACCCACGGCCTTGGGGGCTCTGGATCTGATCGGAGAGGAAACCACCATACCCCTCTTTGGCACAGGTCAGGAAAGACTGAGCGGCAGCGCCAGCGGCAATGACCGACGCATCGATATTCCCCACGGCGGCTTTGATCTTGTCATCATGAATCCCCCTTTTACGAGACCGACAAACCACGAAGTGGCCAATGTTCCCGTGCCGTCTTTCGCCGGCTTCGCAACACAGGAGGATGAGCAGAGGGCAATGTCCCGTAAGCTGCAACGGATCCGCAAGCCGGGAATGGCGGGTCACGGTAATGCCGGTCTTGCGTCGAATTTCATGGATATTGCCCATGCCAAGCTGAAGAGTGACGGCGGGGTGCTGGCGCTGGTGCTCCCGGCCTCCTTTCTGCAAGGAGCTTCCTGGGCAGGCGCCCGGCGAATGCTTGAGGAGCACTACAGGGACGTTGCCATCATCAGCATTGCGGCCACGGGCTCAACGAATTGCGCCTTTTCCGCCGATACCGGCATGGCAGAAGTGTTGATCGTTGCCAGCCGCAAGGATGACGATGATAAAGATAAGAACGAACCAGGGGACAGGAACGTCATGTTTGTTAATCTTTTTCACCGGCCCCGGTCGATCCTTGAGGCCGTTACTACTGCCTGGACCGTGGGTCGATTATCTTCTGCCGGGGAACGATTCGGCCCAGTTTCTGTGGGAACGGGACATCGGCTGGGCCATTATATCCGGGGCACGTTTGCCGAGATGGGAAGCGCCGGCGTGCGTTCCCTGGAAACAACGGAAGCGGCAGCAGGGTTGACGCAAGGAGAACTGTGGCTTTCCCGTCGTGCAGAACCCTTGTTCATCCCCGTCTGCAGGCTTGGCGACCTTGGACGGAGGGGGCTTCTTCACCGGGATATCAACGGCACGACAGCGGGGATTGCTCGCGGACCGTTCGATATTGTGGCGCTTCGCCCCGGCAGTGTACCCACCTACCCGGCGCTGTGGTGGCACGAGGCCCAGCGGGAAACCCGGTTGGTCGTTGCTCCGGACAGCATGGCCGAGGTAAGGCCCGGGAGCAGACAACAGGCAGTTGCAGCATGGCGGAATACATCGTCACGGCTCCACTTCACCCTCGACTTCCGCATCAACTCCCAGCCCCTGGCGGCCTGTATGACGTCGGAGCCGTCCATAGGCGGGCGGGCATGGGCAAACTTCCTCTGCCAGGAAGAGCCCTGGGAAATCCCCCTCGTCCTGTGGGCCAATACGACGCTGGGGCTCATGGCCTTCTGGTGGATTGGCACACGTCAGCACCAAGGGAGAGCAAGATTGACGATCTCGAGGCTTCCGGCCCTGCCGGTTCTCGATACACGGCGGCTCTCGGATGGGCAACTGGAACGGGCCAGGACCATATTCGACGCCTTCAGGAATCGGGAACTGCTGCCGGCGAACGAGGCCTGGAGAGACGACGTTCGCCAGGCGCTTGACCGGGCCGTGTTGATGGACCTGCTGGGGCTGCCGGAGGACATGATGGAGTCCCTGGACCTGCTACGGCTTCAGTGGTGCGCAGAGCCGTCCGTCCACGGCGGCAAGGAAACCGCCCCCGTTTGAGGGCTGGTTCAAAGCCCCTCAGGAGCCTTCCAACAGGGGTGCAATCAAGGCGTCCACGTCGATCTGTCGCGGGTCGCCGGCCTGGGGATCCGGAGCCAGGCTGTGGGCGGGCAGCAGGCTGAGCACCTGGGGTGGGGTGGCGTCGGCGGGATAGACGAGCCGCACCACCACGGTGCGCTCCTCACCCGGGGCCAGAGTGACGACGCCCAGCAACGGCCCCGGTTGCCCACGGCGCTGCACCAGATGGAACACCCGTTCCCCTGGGGGACCATCCAGCCCCTGCACCGCCACCGGACCGCGAAATCGCACCGGCGTATTGGGGGAGGGGGTCACCAGGGACACCACACCGGCCGGGGGCTCCCGCTCCTGGGGACTTTCCAGGGCCAGTTCCAGGGTTACCGATTCCAGGGTATCGTTCAGCAGGGGCAGGGTGAGGTGGTACTCAACTCCGTAGTTGCCATGGGCCGCCCAGGCGGTGCCGGGGTAGAATGCCGCCAGTGGGGCAGTCTGCACCTGGCCTGTGGTCATGGCGCCCCCCACCAGGGCGCTGATGGGCCAGCCCACGGGAACGGACCGCACCGAGAGCACATCCCGACCCGGATCCGTCAAACGGGCCTGCCAGCGGCCACCCCGTTGCACCCCGCTGACCCGGGAATAGACAATGCCGCCCTGGTGGCCGGGGGGTGTGGGCTGATGCCCCTTGGGGCTGAGGGGACCATCCAACAGCCCCACCAGGGTGGAGAGATCAGGGGGTTCATCCTGGAGCGATGCCACCATGGCCAGGGCCACCGGGCCGGAACTGTGGAGCCGCAGTTGGGTGGTGCGGCCGTTCACCGGGGGATCCAGGTGGGTGGTGGGAATGGGCAGCAGCAGCAGGGCCTGGGTGCTGTGGGGCGGTAGGCGCCAACTTGGGGGCAGGCCGGGGGCGTCGTCCCGCCGCAGCAGGGCGCCCGCCACCCGGGAGCCGGGGCCGGCATAGATGGCCCCCCGTCCCCCCAAACCGCGGCGCAAAGGCTCCTGGTCCAGCCGTGCCGCCGCCACCCTGGACAGGGGCGCCCGGGGGACGTTGGCCATGGTCTCGTCCGCGGCGGCCAGGTTTTCTTCCAGGATGCTGGGCAGGGGCAGAAACGGGGCATCGGGTTGGCTCAGGGCCGTGGCCCCCTGCTGTGCCGTGATGGTGACGGGCCGGTCTGCGGCATTGCCCGCCAGTAACGCCAGCCAGGCGGTGGGGGCGCCGTGGGCCGGGGGGGCATAGACATGGTGGCTGAACACCGTGAAGTTGCCCAGGAACCGCTGATCCAGATGGGCCTCCGGATGGGCTCGACCGACGGGAGAAAAGGTGGAGAGCAGGATGCCGCTGGCCTTGACGGACTCCGGGTTGTTGTCGTTGAAGACCAGGGTTTGATCCAACCGGCCGGGGAGGGGCCGCAGGGCCTGGAACCGCTGGGTGCTCTGTGCCTGGGCCGGCGCCGTCACGGCGGTGGGGGCGGCCGCCATGACCAACGCCGCCAGGACGCTGCAGAGGCCCTGGGCCGTCACGGACTGCCAAGGATGCCGACCCATGGGTTACGGGGTGTTGGCGGATCCGGCCGGCGCCGCTGGTTGGGGTCCGTCCCTCAGCACCGTGGCGGCCG
>NZ_JENA01000124.1 GCF_000586015.1 Candidatus Synechococcus spongiarum SH4
GTCTCGCTGCCGATAGCCCCTTATCGCTCCAATCCCCCACCCCCCCTGGCCCCGATTCATCCGATGATGAGACGGGGGCCGGGCTGTCCTTCCAACTGACAGCGAGAACGGGGGCCTATACCGTCCGGGGGATGCCGGCGGAGGACTTCCCGGAGTTGCCCATGGCCCAGAGCCCGGTGGCGGTTCCTTTGCCTGCAGCAGCCCTGCGGGACGGTCTGGCCCGCACCCTCTTCGCCACCAGTTCCGATGAGGCCAAGCAGATCCTGACGGGTGTCCATTTGGCGGTGTCCCCCGACCGTCTCGAGTTTGCCGCCACCGATGGCCACCGTCTTGCCGTGTTGACCCAGGCCAATGCCAATAGCGGTGTGGCCGACGAAGGTTTTGCGGTCACCATCCCCGCACGATCCCTGCGGGAGTTGGAGCACCTCCTGTCGGCCCGCAGTGAGGAAACCATTGACCTCTATCACGACCAGGGGCAGGTGGTGTTTCTCCGGGCGGATCAAGTGGTCACCAGCCGCACCCTGGACGGGGTGTATCCCAAGTACAACCAACTCGTTCCCGAGACGTTCAGCCGTTCGTTCACCGTTGATCGGGTGCTCCTGCTCACCGCCCTGGAGCGGGTGGCGGTCCTGGCGGATCAGCAGAACAGTGTGGTGAAGCTTTCCGTTGCCACCGCCCAGCGGGACCTGCGCATTTGCGCTGAAGTGCAGGATGTGGGCCGTGGGGACGAGTCGGTTCCCCTCATCGATGGAGACGGGGCCGATATTGACGTGGCCTTCAACGTGCGCTACCTGCTGGACGGCCTCAAGGTGCTCCCGGCCCCGGAGGTGCAATTCCAACTGAACGAGCCCGTCAATCCCGTTGTGCTGCGACCGGCGGGGGGGGGCAGTTCACCTATCTGGTGATGCCCGTCCAGATTCGCACCTGATGGCTCCGGTCCGTCTCCTGCTCACCCTCACCGCTGCAGGGGTTGGAGATTACGGGTAAGGATGAATTGCCGTTGCAGCACGGAAAGCTTGAGTTCCACCTCTTCCTGCTCTCGTCCTGGGGACGATCCCATGACAATTCCGGCCCCGGCGGTAAGCTTCAGGTGTTGCCCGTGCAGTTGGCCACAACGGATGGCCACCCGTAGATCCGCATCACGGCAAAGGTCAACCCAGCCCAGCGGTGCGCCATAGTATCCCCGGGGAAATTTTTCCAGACTGCGGAGCCAGCCCAGCGCTTCCCGCCGCGGCAACCCCGCCACTGCCGGTGTGGGATGGAGCGCCTCCGCCAGATCCAGCACCCGATGGCCATGGGCATCGGCCTGGATGAGGGTATGCAGATGCAGCAGATTCCCATGCCGCGCCAGGCGGGGACAGGGGCGCCGCTGGGGGGCGAGTCCCTGGGAGCATAGAGACTGAACGATGGCGTTGACCACCAACTCGTGCTCATGGCGGTTCTTGACGGACCTGAGCAGTTGCTGCGCTCCGTCCCCGCTGACGCCCGCAGTTCCGGCCAGGCCGTCACAGCGGAGGCGACCCGAGCGCAACTCCAGGAGCCGCTCCGGCGATGCCCCCACAACGGCGTTGTTGCCCTGGCGATTGGCGAGGCGCCAGAGAAAACGGCAACTGCCGGGCTGATGGCGCCGCAGGCTGCGGAGCAGGTCAATGGGGTTCAGGGGGGTGCTCAACAGCAGGTCCTGTTGGGCCGCCAGCACCAATTTGCCCAACCGGCCTTCGTTGATCAGATCCAGCGCCTGTTTTACACTGCTTTGGAAGGGCTGGCGCCAGGAATCACTGCTGGCCACCAGCCTGGGCAGACAAAGGGGCGGCGGCGGGGATTGCCCCAGGGCTTGCGCCTGCTCCCAGAGGGCTTCCGCCATGGATCGAGCCGTGACGGTCCCGCCGAGGCTGCGCTGATGCAGGAGCCAGCAGTGACGGCCCTGGCGCCCCAATTGCCAACGGGGCAGCACGATGGTCACCCCCGGGACCCCGTCCCCGTCGGCGTGACCAAAAAAACTGAAGGCCAGCACCAGCCTTGGCCGTTGCACGGCCCGTCCGGCTCCATGGGGACAGATCAGCCGATTCAGGCTCGTCTCGATAAAGCGCTGGGCCAATGGGAACCGCCGTGGTCCCCGCAACTCCAGACTCTGCTCCACCCCTGTGGCCGCCAACGTCAACCCCGGCCATCCATCCCAGATCCAGGTGAAGTCGTTCCCCTGGGACAACTGGGGCACGGCCAGCAGGGGATCCAGCGGCGCAATGGGTATGCCAAGACAGAGCACCCCCTCCTCGCCCAGATGCTGGGCCCCCTCCTGGGCCATGGTCAACAGGCTCCGGAAGGACATGGCGGCAAACCGGGGAATGGGGATCAGAAATGAATGGTCACGCCAGATTGTACAATTTATCCATGGACGCCATATCCGGAAGCCCTTGAGCCCCAAGGACGCGCCAGAGAAACGGCCGCATCTCTGGTGGGCTGCCATCAAGTGGCCCATGTATGGGGTGGCCGTGATGCCAGCCCTTGTGGCCGCTGGCTGGCTGCTGGGTCCCGGCCGCACCCCATGGCGTCTGCAACCCCAGCAGTTGCTTCTCTTCCTGCTGGCCGCCGTGCTGCTGCTGGCTTGGGAAAATCTTTGCAATGATTACTTTGACGCCCAAACCGGAATCGATATCCGCAAGCACCATTCCCTGATCCGGCTCACCGGCGCCCCCGGACTGGTATTTGTTGGCGCCCAGGCTTTTTGCCTGCTGGGTCTTCTGCTCATGGTCCGGGTGGCCATGGCCAGCAGTTGGTGGTTGCTGGTGCTGGTGCTGGCCGCCTGCTGCTGTGGCTATCTCTACCAGGGACCTCCGTTCCGGCTGGGGTACCAGGGCTTCGGGGAGCCCCTCTGCTGGTTGGCTTTCGGCCCTCTGGCCACCGCCGCGGCCCTGGTGGGCCTCGGCACCCCCGCCCCGGGACTGGAGGGTGGGGGACCACTGGATCTTTCCCTGGCCAGTCAGTTGGGGTGTGGGCCGGCCCTGGCCACAACCCTGGTGCTGTTCTGCTCCCACTTTCACCAGGTGGAGGACGACCTGGCCCACGGCAAGCGTTCACCGGTGCAACGGCTGGGCACGGCCCGGGCTGCCGCCCTTGTGCCCTGCCTTGTGGCCCTTGTTCTGCTGGCGGAAGTGGTTCCCGTTGCCTGGGGCCTATGGCCACCCACGGCCCTGCTGGCGCTGGCCAGCCTGCCGGCGGCGTTCCCCCTGATCCGCCTGTTGGCGCGCCATCACCACCAGCCGGAGCGCATCCGTCACAGCAAGTTTCTGGCCCTTCGCTTCCAGATGGCGAACGGTGTGTTGTTTGCCGGTGGATTGGCGCTAGGAGGGTTGCCGGTGGTCAGTTGAGGGATGCCGGATCATTGGCGCTTGTGTTGGCGGCCGTTCTCCCTGTGGCGCTGGCGCCGTGACGGGGAACAACGGCGCGATCAGGGGTTGCATGTGGAACTGGAAGATCCCCATGGGCTGCAGGCTGCAGGAGAGATCAGCCCCCTGCCCGAACGGGGTCGATCCGGGGCCGATCCTCTCCATGGGGGCCACCTTCAGGCGCTGCGGCGCCAGTTGGAGCCTCTGGACGTGACGGCAGGATGCCGGCAACTGGACCACTGGCTTCGCCACATGGCCTGTCGCCATCCTTGTACGGCCTTTGCCCTGGGCAGTGCCCTGTGGCGTCTGGATCAACAGCGTCACCGCGACAGTGGGGAACCCCTGTGCGACGGCGCCGGCGGCAATCCCGCTGCCGAGCCCCCCTGGCCAACGGTGGGCGTCCTACCCTCCGGCCCCCCGGCGCTGAGGGCATTGGAGCGGGGCCTGGCCCGGGGCTGGCGCTGCTGGAAGTGGAAAATCGGCGCCCTCCCCTGGCGCCAGGAGCAACCGCTGCTGGCGGCGTTGTTGTCCAGGCTGGCGGCCGTGGATGGCACACTGCGACTGGATGCCAACGGCCGCATGAATGCCGCGGAACTCTCCCCCTGGCTGGAGGCCGCCGCTGATCCCCGCATCAGTTGGCTGGAGCAGCCGTTGGCCCCGACGGATCCGCTCCTGGAGCGACTGCTGTGCAGTCCCCCCATCCCCGGTGTCCAGTTGGCCCTTGACGAGTCCCTCACCCAGTTGGATCAGGTGGAGGAGCTGCTCCGGGCGCCCCCCGAGAACAGGCCGCTGCTGGTGATCAAACCCTCCCAGCTCGGGGATCCCCGCCGGCTAGCCGGCCTCCTGCGGGCCTGGCCTGGTCGCTGCGTCATCTCCACTGGTTTTGAAGGGCGCCTTGGTCGGGCTGTGGTCCATGATCTGGCCAAGCTGGCGGCGGTTGGGGGCAGCCCGGCCCCCGGCCTGGGGGCAACGGCCTGACCGGCCGGGTGGATGCCATGGCAAGGCAGGAACGCCATCTTCTCCTCTGCGGCCCGGAGCCGGCTGCGGACTGGCAACGCCTGCAAACCCTTCTGGCCTCGGAAGCCGTTGTGGGCCTCTGCCGTCCGGAGGAGGAAACCATCCTGCGGGCGGCCCTGCGCCCCGGCTGGCGTCACCGGGGCCTGCGGGCGGAGCGCCTTGACCATGGGGACACCCGCCCCCTCCTCACCACGGGATCCGGCGCTGCGGTGGTGCTGGGCAGTGGGGGAAGCCACGGCCGCCGCCGCTGGTGTCTCCACCCCCTGGACCACCTGCAGCAGGCGGCCCGGGCGTTGGCGGGTTGGCCGGCCAGTGGGGCCGGGATGGGTCCGTTATCCCTGGCCGGTCTCGCCAATCCCCTGCCGCTTCACCACGTCAGTGGCCTGATGCCCCCCCTCCGCAGCCGGGCCCTGGGCATTCCCCACCGCTTCCTGCCGCGCCGCCAATGGCGGGAGCCGGGACAACGCCCCGCGCTGCGGGGGTGGGGGCTTTCTCTGGCGCCCACCCAGTTGCAGCGGCTCCTGGGGGA
>NZ_JENA01000125.1 GCF_000586015.1 Candidatus Synechococcus spongiarum SH4
CCCCCACCAGCCCGGCGGCCAGCAGTCGGGGGGGATCCTTCTGCAGGGGAACGCTGCCGCTGGCAATGACGGTGGTGAGGGGGGTCAACAGCAGCCAGCAGAGGGCAAAGGGCTTGAGACAGGTGAGAACATCAGGATCAGCCCAACGGAAAAACCAGGACTGGCGCAGCTCTTCATACTGCTGCAGGGGCCGCTGCTCCATGGGAACCGGGCAGGTGCTGTCCATCAGAGCCACAACAACAGAAAACACAACATTCAGGGGTTCTCCGCCACGGGCTGATAAGGGTGCAGCTCTCCATGGCTCCAGAAGCCTTCCAGGTCGTAAAAGCGACGTTCCTGGGTCCCCATCACATGGACGATCAGTTCGCCGTAATCCAGAAGCACCCAGCGCCCTTCCGAAATCCCCTCCAACCGCAGGGGCCGGCGCCGGGCCTGCTCGTTCAGCTTCTCCTCCACGGAACGGGCAATGGCGCGCACCTGAACAGGAGAGCCGCCGGAGCAGATGACAAACCAGTCGGTCAGGTAGGCCACTTCATCCACGCGGATCAACACAATCTCCCCGGCCCTGCGGTCATCGCAAGCCTCTGCCGCCAGTTGGGCCAGGGCGGTGGAATCCAGGGGTTGTTTCCGGGGCGCCCGGGGAGCGCAGCCAAGGGGTCAGCGGTCACTTCAACCATAGACGTTCTCGCTGCTCATGGCTTCCGGGCTCCCCTCGGACCGGGCCATCTCCGCCTGGGCCTTGGCGGCGCTCCGCCGCAGGGCATCCAGGCGATTTTCATAGAAGCTGCGTTTGCGCTTCTTGCGGGTTTGGGCCACCAGCATCTTCAGGGCGCTGCCCAGACTGCGATAGGCATTGGGAAGGGAATAGCCGAAGCGTGTGGCCATGGCAACGGCCCGCTCGTCAGCCGCAATGGCTTCCTGCAGGTGCTTCTCGGGATTGTTTTTCAGATACAGGCGATAGCCGGCAAAACCGGAGAGGCCCAGGGCCAGCACCAACAACAGACCGTCCTGCACCCAGAGTTCGCCAATGGCGCCGCCAAGGCCAATGGCCAGGGCGGCCATTTCCCACCCGTCCCGGGGAATGGCGTCGTTCTGGATACGGCCCACCTCATGCCAGAAGAGCAGGTTGCGCTGATCCAGCGCCAAGGCTTCCCACGCCTCCAGGTCCACCTGAACTTCCACCTCGTCGCGGCCAATTTCCTCAATGGTGATCAGGGGCGGCTCGGCGGCGGCGGCGGCCTCCACAAACACCCAACTCTGCATTTCCGGTGGCAGAAGACCTTTGAGACGCTGAAGTTCAGTCATACGGTTCAGAGCGGGGAAGCGGGGGTGGAAGTCTTGCCGCAGGGTGGGGTCAGGCCAGCCTAGCTGGCCAATCCGGATTCGACAGGCACATCATTCCCGAACCGGGGGCGCCATGCTGGTGTGGTTGGCCTTTGCACCCCCGGATGCCCCGACGCAGCGATCTACAGCGTATTCTCCTTCTGGGGTCCGGGCCGATTGTCATCGGTCAGGCCTGCGAGTTCGACTACTCGGGAACCCAGGCCTGTAAAGCCTTGCGGGACGAGGGCTTTCAGGTGGTGCTGGTGAACTCCAATCCGGCCACCATCATGACCGATCCGGAGATGGCGGACCGCACCTACATCGAGCCCCTCACCCCGGAGGTGGTGGCCCAGGTGATTGCGGCGGAACGCCCCGACGCCCTGCTGCCCACCATGGGAGGGCAGACCGCCCTCAATCTGGCCATTAACCTGGCGGAACGGGGCGTTCTGGAGCGCTACGGCGTGGAGTTGATCGGCGCCAGCCCGGAGGCCATCCGCAAGGCGGAAGACCGGCAACTGTTCAAGGAGGCCATGGGGCGCATCGGGGTGGAGGTGTGCCCCTCCGGCATTGCCGCCAACCTGCTGGAGGCGGAGGCCGTGGCCCGGCGGATCGGCAGCTATCCCCTCATCATCCGCCCCGCCTTCACCCTGGGGGGCAGTGGCGGCGGCATCGCCTACAACACCGACGACCTGCTCACCATTGCCCGCAGCGGCCTGGAGGCCAGCCCTGTGCGCCAGATCCTGATTGAACAATCCCTGTTGGGATGGAAGGAATACGAACTGGAGGTGATGCGGGATCAAGCGGATAACGCCGTGGTGGTGTGCAGCATCGAGAATCTGGATCCCATGGGGGTACACACCGGCGACTCCATCACCGTGGCCCCTGCCCAGACCCTTACGGATCGGGAGTACCAGCGGCTGCGGGACCAGGCCTTGGCCATCATGCGGGAGGTGGGGGTGGAAACCGGGGGCAGCAACGTGCAGTTCGCCGTCAATCCTGCCGACGGCGCCCTGGTGGTCATTGAAATGAACCCCCGGGTGAGCCGCAGTTCGGCCCTGGCCAGCAAGGCCACAGGCTTCCCCATCGCCAAGATGGCCGCCCGTCTGGCGGTGGGTTACACCCTGCCGGAAATCCTCAACGACATTACCGGCAAGACGCCGGCCTGCTTCGAGCCCAGCATCGATTACGTGGTCACCAAGGCGCCGCGCTTCGCCTTTGAAAAGTTTCCCGGCGCCCAGCCGGTGCTCACCACCTCCATGCGCTCTGTCGGCGAGGTGATGGCCATCGGCCGCTGTTTCGAGGAGTCCCTGCAAAAAGCGTTGCGGGGATTGGAGATTGGCCGCGCCGGCTGGGGTTGCGACGGGTCCCCCCAGACCCCCATGGACCCGGAGGCCATGGCGGTTCAACTGCGCACCCCCACACCGGAGCGGATCTTTCAACTGCGCCAGGCCATGGAGCAGGGTTTTGATCGGGAGCGCCTGCGGGAGTTGACCGGCATTGATCCCTGGTTCCTGGCCAAGTTGGCCCGGCTCCTGGACCTGGAGCGGCAACACCTGCAGGGTCGCACGCTCCAGGAGTTGGACGGCGGCGCCATGCTGAGTCTCAAGCAGGCCGGCTACAGCGACCGCCAGATTGCCTGGGCCACCGGATCCGAAGAACTGGCGGTGCGCCGGCGGCGGCAAAAGCTGGGGGTGGACGTGGTGTTCAAAACCGTGGACACCTGCGCGCGGAGTTTGCCTCCACCACCCCCTACCACTACAGCACCTACGAAGCCGCCGGCGCCTGGCTCCGGGAGGACGGTGCCCTGGAACGCCAGCCGCCGGCCACGGAGGCGCGGCAGGACACCGGGCGGAAGGTGCTGATCCTGGGGGGTGGCCCCAACCGCATCGGCCAGGGCATTGAATTCGACTATTGCTGCTGCCATGCCTCCTTCTCCCTGCGGGAACAGGGCTGGGTCACGGTGATGCACAACAGCAACCCGGAGACCGTCTCCACGGATTACGACACCAGTGACCGGCTGTATTTCGAGCCGCTGACGCTGGAGGATCTGCTCAACGTGATCGAGGCGGAGCAACCCGCCGGGATCATCGTGCAATTTGGCGGCCAGACCCCCTTGAAACTGGCCATGCCGCTGCTGCGGTGGCTGGGGAGCCCGGAGGGACGCCGCACCGGCACAGTGATCTGGGGCACGTCACCGGAATCCATTGACGCCGCCGAGGACCGGGAGGGATTCGAGCAGCTTCTCCGTCAACTGGACATCCGCCAGCCGGCCAACGGGCTGGCCCGCAGCGAGGCGGAAGCCCTTGCCGTGGCGGAGCGGATTGGTTATCCGGTGGTGGTGCGGCCCAGTTACGTACTGGGGGGTCGGGCCATGGAATTGGTGCATAACCACCCCGAACTGAGCCACTACGTCAAACACGCCGTGCAGGTGGAGCCGGATCACCCTGTCCTCGTTGATCAATACCTGGACAACGCCATCGAGGTGGACGTGGATGCCCTGGCGGACGGCCGGGGCCATAGCGTGATTACCGGCATCCTGGAACACATCGAGCCCGCCGGGATCCATTCGGGGGATTCCGCCTGCTGCCTGCCCAGCATCAACCTGAGCGCAGCAGCCCTGCACACCATCCGCCAGTGGACCCACAGCCTGGCCCGGGCCTTGCGGGTGGTGGGGCTGATGAACGTGCAGTTTGCCGTTCAGGGTGAGCAGGTGTTCATCCTGGAGGCCAATCCCCGGGCGTCCCGCACCGTTCCCTTCGTGGCCAAGGCCTGTGGCCGTCCCCTGGCCAAGCTGGCGGCCCGGCTCATGGCGGGGGAAACCCTGGAGCAGGTGGGCCTGACGGAGGAACCCGCCATTCCCATGCAGGCCATCAAGGAAGCGGTGTTGCCGTTCCGGCGCTTCCCCGGCAGCGACAGCATCCTCGGACCGGAGATGCGCTCCACCGGGGAGGTCATGGGCAGCGCCCCCGGTTTTGCCATGGCCTATGCCAAGGCGGAGTTGGGGGCCGGGGAGGAACTGCCCCGCCAGGGGACGGTGTTCCTTTCCACCCATGACCGGGACAAGCCGGGCTTGGCGCCCATTGCCCGGCGGCTGGCGGACTTGGGCTTGGCCCTGGTGGCCACCCGGGGCACCGCCGCCCACCTGCGCCAGGCCGGCCTTGCCGTGACCACGGTCTTGAAAGTGCATGAGGGGCGGCCCAATATCGAGGATCAGATTCGCTCCGGCGCCATCCAGCTCATTATCAATACACCCATCGGTCGCCAGGCCGCCCATGATGATCGCTATCTACGGCGCGCCGCCATTGATTACGCCGTGCCCGCCGTCACCACCCTGGCGGCGGCCCAGGCGGTGAGCGAAGCCATTGCCGCCCTGCAACAGGGGGAGTTGACCATTGCCGCATTACAGGATATTCATGGCCGGAAGTAAGCGGACTGCCTGCCCCATGGTTGTTGCCCCGGTTGAATAGTAGGCAGTGGGTTTCTTCGCCCTTGAGTTGTCATCCAG
>NZ_JENA01000126.1 GCF_000586015.1 Candidatus Synechococcus spongiarum SH4
CCTTACCGCCCGAGCGGGCCTCAAGATCATTGCCGGTCTGCAAACCTTTGCGCCCGAGCGGGTGCGCCCTGTGTGCAACGCTGCCGTTGCCGGTGGGGCTGATCTGGTGGACATTGCCGCCGATCCCCAACTGGTTCGCCTGGCGCGATCCTGTGGCGTGACCACCGTCTGTGTGTCCGCCGTGGAGCCGGAACGCTTTCCCGCGGCGGTGGCCGCCGGGGCCGATCTGGTGGAAATCGGCAACTTTGATTGCTTCTACGAGCAGGGGCGGGACTTTACCGGCGCCGAGGTGCTGGAGCTGACCCGGCGCAGTCGGGCGCTGCTGGCTGACGCGCCCCTCTCGGTCACCGTTCCCCACCGCCTGCCCCTGTGGGAGCAACAGCGGTTGGCGGAGCAGTTGGTGGCCGCTGGCGCGGACCTGATCCAGACGGAAGGGGGAACCAGCAGCCAACCCCAAAGCGCTGGCATCCAGGGACTCATTGAAAAGGCGGTTCCCACCCTGGCCGCCGCCCATGCCATCAGCCGGGCGGTGCGGGCGCCGGTGTTGTGCGCCTCCGGTCTCAGCGCGGTGACCGCCCCCATGGCCATTGCCGCCGGCGCCGCCGCCGTCGGGGTGGGCCGCGCCGTGAACCGCCTGGAGGATCCCGTGGCCATGGTGGCGGTGGTGCGCAGTCTGCGGCAGGCTTTGACTGCCGGTGTAGCGCCAACCCTGGACTCGCCCATCCGCTGCTAGTTGCCCATGGGCCGGTTTGCCCTCACAGCCCCCTATCAGCCCATGGGGGACCAACCCCGGGCCATTGCGGAATTGGTCCATGGGGTCCGGGGGCAGTGTCCCTATCAGACTCTTCTGGGCGCCACGGGTACGGGCAAAACCTTCACCATTGCCAACGTGATTGCCCAAACCGGCAAGCCCACCCTGGTGTTGGCCCATAACAAAACCCTGGCGGCCCAACTTTGTAACGAGCTACGGGAATTCTTCCCCAACAACGCCGTGGAGTACTTTATCTCCTATTATGATTATTATCAGCCGGAGGCCTATGTACCATCCACAGACACCTATATTGCCAAAACATCATCCATCAACGAAGAAATAGACATGTTGCGTCACTCGGCCACCCGATCCTTGTTTGAGCGCAAAGACGTGATTGTGGTGGCCTCCATTAGTTGTATTTACGGCTTGGGGATGCCGGCTGAATATCTGAAGGCGGCGGTGCCTTTTTGTGTAGGCGAGGCCATTGATTTGCGGCAAGCGCTGCGGGCTTTGGTCAATAACCAATACAGCCGCAACGATCTGGAAATCAACCGCGGACGTTTCCGGTTGCGGGGAGATGTGTTGGAGATTGGGCCTGCCTATGAAGATCGCCTCATCAGAGTTGAATTTTTTGGTGACGAGATTGAAGCCATTCGCTATGTGAACCCTATCACCGGCGAGATTCTAAAAAGCCTGGACAGCATCAGCATCTATCCGGCAAAACACTTCGTGACCCCCAAGGAGCGCCTTGAAGCCGCATTGGTGGCCATCCGTGAGGAACTGGCGGAGCATCTGGACGTACTCCATCAACAAAACAAACTGGTTGAGGCGCAACGTCTGAAACAGCGCACCATGTATGACCTGGAAATGCTTCAGGAAGTGGGCTATTGCAACGGGGTGGAAAACTATGCCCGTCACATCACGGGACGACCGGCGGGCACTCCGCCGGAGTGTCTGGTGGACTATTTCACGGACGACTGGCTGCTGGTGGTGGATGAAAGCCATGTCACCTGCCCCCAGTTGCAAGGCATGTACAACGGTGATCGCTCCCGTAAGCAGGTGCTCGTTGACCACGGCTTCCGCCTGCCCAGCGCAGCGGATAACCGGCCCCTGAAGGCTGAAGAGTTCTGGGCCAAGGTGAGGCAGGCCATCTTCGTATCCGCCACCCCTGGGGATTGGGAACTGGGGCGCTCCGGGGATGCGGTGCGGCGCCAGGTGATCCGCCCCACCGGCGTGGTGGACCCGGAGATCAGTGTGCGGCCCAGCGCCGGACAGGTGGATGACCTGCTGGCGGAAATTCGCTCCCGTAGTGGGCGGGGTGAACGCACCCTGGTCACCACCCTCACCAAGCGCATGGCCGAGGACCTGTGTGATTACCTGGCCGGCCATGGCGTCAAGGTGCAATACCTCCACTCCGAGATCCACTCCATTGAACGAATTGAACTGATTCAGGATCTACGCACCGGCGCCTACGACGTGCTGGTGGGGGTGAATCTGCTGCGGGAAGGGTTGGATCTACCGGAAGTGTCCCTGGTGGCCATTCTGGATGCGGACAAGGAGGGCTTTCTGCGCTCGGACCGCTCCCTGATTCAAACCATTGGCCGGGCCGCTCGCCATGTGCGGGGCACGGCCATTCTGTATGGTGACCGGTTGACGAATTCCATGGACAAGGCCATCGACGAGACGAAGGGGCGCCGGCAGGTGCAGCAGGAATACAACAGCAAGCACGGGATTACCCCCAGGGCTGTGGCCACCAAAACCAAGGGCAACCCCATCCTGGCGGATCTGGAGTTGTCCAGGCGGCTGAGCCAGAGCCAACTGGAAACCGCCACAGTGCAAGCGGAAAACGACGATATGCCCCTTGCCGCCCTGCCCGAACTCATTGGTCAACTGGAGGATCAGATGAAAGCCTACGCCAAAGAGCTCAACTTTGAAGAAGCCGCTAAGCTGAGAGATCGCATTCGGGTCTTAAGACAGAAGCTCGTAGGGTCGTCTTAGGGAAAAACCTGGAGAGTATTAAGGCCAAGATAATGCCAGAGGACTGGGATTTCTTGATGATAGGACGCTATGGCTCAGTGTTGTTGAACACGGTCCAGGGAATATCGTTATGTTGGCCAATTGTGTGTTGATCGCAAATAATGGGTTCTCTATCAATCGCCGTCAGTCTCTTTTGTCTTAGTTGATGCAATAAACTGGAACGATTAATGGCCTCTGGTTGTAGTCTCTGACCTGTAGGCAGTTGTTCCAAGTGCAGCACAACTCTCCATTGGCTAGTTGCCAAGGCTCTTTGCGCAAGCTCTCGTTCAACATCATTGGCTACTTTTGCCGCCGCTGCCAGCCCTGCCAGGGTATCCCGGACCTTCTTTGCCAGCACGTCGGCAATCTCACTCGGTCTCGGAAGGTCGCGTTGGGGAGAGCATTGCCGGTAGTCCTTGATCTCGATCAACCATGACGCATCCCCCTCGACGCAGAGAATATCGACAGCTTTGGAGCCACCTGCAACGGGTTCAAATTGGTCGCGATAGAATGACCAGTCATCTGATCGGGCATCGTACTTGACGGCTTGACATCCGTCCAGGAACCTGAATGTCAAATCTCTCTCAGTTATATCGGTCATGTTCAAGACTCCCTACCCGACATGAACTGATCAAGAAAACGGTCCGACTGCTCCAGATCCTCGTCCAGCAGAAGCAGCGGGTTTACGTCCTCCAGATCATCTGCCTGGGAAACGTCCACACCATTATCGCCTGGGCGCAGCGCGAAATACTGTTGCTCCACCGCCGCGAACTCATCCTGCTTGAGGAGAATCTCCAACTCCCGCAACAGAAACAGGCTGTGGGTGGCCACGAAGACCTGAACACCTGCCTGGCAGATGCCCAGAATCGCCCTTGCGATCTCGCGAATGAGTCTCGGGTTGAGATTGGCTTCCGGCTCGTCCCAGAACAGGCATCCCTTGTTCAGCAGGGAGCCAGTGGCGATCAGCCGCATAAGCATGGCCAGCTTGCGCCATCCTTCCGCCACCAGCGGCATTTCCATCTTGCCCCCGTTAAATTGCTGCAAGTAGAAGCGACCGTTGGCATCCAGCACAACCCGTCCGCCAAGCTGCTCCTCCAAAGGCTCCAGCAAGCGGGCAATGGCCTCTTCCCGCGGTCCTCTCAGCGCTGGCGCACCCAGCAGCAGGCAGGTATCTCGCCAAGTTTCGTCGAACTCCAGGTAATGGGTCTCGTAGAGTGACACAAACCCCGGATAGAGGGTCAGCAGTTCCCCCGTGGGCAGGAAAACCGGCAGTTTGTCTTGCCATTTGGAGGGAAGCCTCTGCACAACAACTTCGGACTGGGCAAGGGAGGAAAACTGAAAGCCCAAGTGCGCCTCGGGTTGCCCGAAGCGCATGTCCACTTCACACTTGTTGCGTCCTCTCTGGCGATGCACCAGACGGCCCAGGCGCTCTTCCGGGCGGAAGACGCCAACGATCTTCTCAGCAATCCGGTTCTGCAACAGGGTCTTGGTGGGCTTGGTGGGCGATTCTCTGCGCTTCCTGCCTTCCTCGGCGCTCATGGCCATGAGCGCATAAGGAAGCTTCAGAAGATGGCTCTTGCCCGTGCCGTTGGCGCCGACGATGACGTTGAGACCTTGGGCGAACGTCAGATCCGCCTCCTTGAAGACCGTGAAATCCCTGATCCTGAGAGACTTGAGCACCCGCTAGTCCTCCCTCCTCTGAAGCGGACAAGTCAAGTATTGCATGTGGGAATCATGCAGTGGGGGCGTCAGCACGGTGGAACCGGTCGGCGTCCTCAAGCCATCTCTCGCCACTCGGTGGCTTGAGAAGATGAAAAGCCCATTGGGGCCTAGAAACGACCATCGTTGAGTTGCCAGTAGACATCGGTACCTCGGAGGGGAGAATCATCCGGGATTAAATCCAAAGCTGTCAATCCATCTTCGTCCCGTGCGTTGGGATCAGCGCCAGCATCCAGTAGGGCCTGCACCACTGCTGGGGTTTTGCTAAGCGACGCCGCCCAGTGGAGGGGTGTCCCTCCATTGTCGTCCCGTGCGTTGGG
>NZ_JENA01000127.1 GCF_000586015.1 Candidatus Synechococcus spongiarum SH4
TGAGCATGTCCGGAGTCACGCCGTCCATGGGGGAGATGACGCCACCCAGCACGTGATAGACCCCGCGAAACTCCCCGCTGCGCTCCAGGGCCAGCAGATCCCTGGATTCCGCCACCACACAGATCTGGTTGTGGCGGCGGCGCTGGTCGCTGCAGATGTCGCAGAGCGGGGCCGTCGCCAAGTGGAAGCACTGCTCACACTGGCCCACACAGCGCTTGGCCGTCAGCAGGGCCGCAGCAAAGGCCTCAAGCTGCTCCTGGGGCTGGCGCAGCAGGTACAACGAGAGACGTTGGGCGGTGCGGGGACCAATCCCCGGCAGTCGCTCAAACTGTTCGATCAAGCGAGCCAGGGGTTTGGTGAGGAGGCTCACGGCAGGCGCCAGGGGAACAGACCGACGCTAAGGGGCAGGCAACGTCTTGGGGCAGCCCCCTCAAGTCAAGCCACCGTCCGGGCCACCGGGCCATGGCCAGCGCTCAGCTAGACAGGATTCATCTCCATTGGCCACCGTTCTTGTCCACAGCAGCCTTTGATCAACTCCGTCACCATCACCGGGAGAACCATGTGCTGGCCAGCATCAGCAGTTGCCTGTACTGGGACCAGAACACGGCTATGCCCCCAGCCGGGGCGACCTGGCGTGGGGAGCAGTTGGCCTGGGTGGCTCAACAACTCCATGGCCGTCAAACCAGCAGCCGCTATGGGGAGTTGCTGGCGGAGGCAGAGGCCGGCCTCGACCGGCTTCCCCCTGACCACCAGGGGGACTGGCGGCGGAACCTGGCCCTGTTGCGACAGCAGTATGAGCGCCAATGTCGCCTGGACCCTGCCCTGGTCAACGCCCTGGCGGAAGCCCAGGCCCGGGGGTATAGCCTCTGGCAGGAGGCCAAGCGCAACCGGGATTTTCCCGCCTTTGCGCCGGCGCTGGAAACCTTGATCCGTCTGCGGCTGGAGCAGGCGCGCCAGTTGGCGGAGCCCCGCTCCCCCTGGGAAACCCTGGCCCAACCCTTTGAACCGGACATCAGCCATCAACGGCTGGAGGAGTTGTTTGCCCCCCTGCGGCAACGGCTGCCGGAGTTGCTGGAGCGGGTCCGGAGCACATCCCGCCCAGGGGCGCCCCGGTGGAGGCTGGATGAGGCGGTGCAGCAGTCCCTCTGTAGGCAGTTGTTGAAATCCTGGGGTTTTGACGAGCGGCGCTGTGTGCTGGCCAGTTCCCCCCATCCCTTCTCCACCGACCTGGGACCCGAGGATTTCCGCATCACCAGCCGCACCCTGGTCCATCAACCCCTCAGCGCGTTCCTGGCCACTGCCCATGAATGGGGCCACAGCCTCTATGACCAGGGTCTGCCGGGACAGGAGAGCCCCTGGTTCGGCTTTCCCCTGGCGGCCCCCACCTCCATGGGGGTCCATGAGAGCCAGTCCCTGTTCTGGGAAAATCGCGTGGCCCGGGGGCGGGCCTTCAGCCGGGTGTGGGCGCCCCGCTTCGGGAAGGCGGTCGGCGGCGCCCCATGGGGAGATGCCGATGGTCTCTGGGTGGCCATGAATCCCCTGGATCCCGGCTTGATTCGCGTGGAAGCCGGTGAATTGAGCTACTGCCTCCACGTGCTGCTGCGCTATGAGCTGGAGACGGATCTGCTGGAGCGCCAACTGCCCGTGGCCGAGCTGCCGGAGCGCTGGTGCGCCCATATGGCCCGCTATCTGGACGCCACCCCGGCCCACGTGGGGGAGGGCTGTTTGCAGGACGTGCATTGGAGCGAAGGCCTGTTCGGCTACTTCCCCAGCTATGCCCTGGGCCACTTGATTTCCGCTCAGTTGGCGGAGGCCATGGAAGGGGAAATCGGTCCCGTCGAAGCCCATGTGGCCGCCGGTGAGGAGCATGAACTCCTGGGTTGGCTCCGCCGCCGTGTTCATCCCCTGGGCCGCCGGGTGAATGGCGAGCAACTGGTGCAGCAGGTCACGGGCCGCCCCCTGTCCGCTGATCCCTTTCTCCGCTATCTGGAGTCGAAGCTGGACCAGCTTCTGGCTGTGCAGCCGAGCGGCGACGTCCTGTGGGTTCGCTGATCCGGCGGCTCCTCCGCTGGGAGTCGTGAACAACGGGCCGCCGTTCCCTGTCGTAGGCCGCCAGGGCGGCGAGTTGAGTGGTTCCGGTAAAGCGACTGCCCCATCTCCCGGAGCGCCATCGGGGGAAGCCAAACCGGTTACGGCGGTGGTCGGTTGCGCCCCAGCCTCCTCGGGAGCCAGGCCAGAATGGACGCCGCCTGTTGTGGCTCACTACCCATGTGCATCTGTGTTGACTGCCACTGGGTGGACCGTTGCTCCACGTATCACGCCGTAGAAACCCAGCATGGGGTCAGGCATCTGACCCCGACACCGGACTTTGAACCCCGTCAGCCTCGCATCAACGTCCATCTACGCTCCCAAGGGTTGACCACCACGGTGGAGTGGGACGTGGTGGCCTGCAACAGCTTCCTGACGGACCAAGGCCATTGGCAACGGTTGCGGCCCCTGGAGGCCGTACCCACCTGACCATGGCATCTGCCGTGGGCGCGCAACCGATGGACCGGGATCTGGCGCTGGCCATCCACACCTCCAGCCCTGATCTGGCCATGGCGGTGGCAACCTTCCCCTGGTCACCGGATGGACCCGTGTCTGTTGTGTGCAAGGCAACGGGGCGAGGGCTGGCCAACGTGCTGCACCAGGAACTGCTCGGTCTCCTGCCGGCGCGCCAATGGCGGCGGCTGGCGGCTCTGGCGGTGGCCACCGGTCCTGGCGGTTTCACGGGCGCCCGTCTGGGGGTGGTGCTGGCCCGAACCATGGCCCAGAATCTGCAAATCCCCCTGTTTGGCTGCGGCAGTTTCGTTCTCATGGCGCGACGTCTGGCACAGCGGCTTCTCCAGGAACACCCTGGGGGCTGCGCCATCCAGTTGGAGCAGCCCTTGCGGCAGCGGGGGTTGATCCGGGGCCGTTACCGGATCACCGCCCAGGGTGGGGTGGAAGAGCGGCTGGCGCCCCAACTCCTCACAACCGCGGCGGCCCATGAAGAGGATGGACCATGGCTCCATTACCCTGCCGTGGTGGAGCCCGCCACGGACGTGGTGGAGTTGTTGCGGGTACTGACGGAGCGTTACGCCATGGGTGACTCCAGCCCCTGGCAAGGGGTGTTGCCCTTGTATCCGGCCGCCGCGGCGGAACGCCCATGAGAGACCTGATCGTTTTGTTCAAGTTGCTCAGTGCGCTGGGCATGGGTCTGGGCATGTGGTGGCTGCTGCGAACGTCAAGTCAACACCCCGTCCAACCGCCTCAACTGATCTTTGTGGCGGGAGGCTTCGAGTATCGGGAGCGCCATGCGGCCCGACTGGCCCGGGAACACAACCTGCCGGTGTTGGTGAGCGGGGGCCTGAGCGCTGACTACGGCAGGGCGCTGTTTGTTGAAGAAGGGGTGCAGGGGCCTCAACTCAGCCGCGATGACCAGGCCGGCGACACCTTGGAAAACTTCACCACCCTGCTGGCGGAATTGCAGCAACGCCAAGTGCGCCACCTGCTGCTGGTGACCGGTGTGGACCACATGCCCAGGGCCTCTCTGGTGGGAAGAATTGTGGCGGGAAGCCGGGGCATTCAGGTGACGCCTGCCCCTGTGGACTGTGGGAATGCCTGCATCTGGGAGTCCCCCCTGAAGGTGGCGGCCGACGGCCTGCGGGCAGTGATCTGGGTGGTGAGCGGCCAGGATGTCAAGACCCTTGTTCTGGCCCGGGGCCTGGTAGAGGCGCCCCGGTGAGCAGGCTGTTGATCACGGCGGCACAGTGTTGGGACGTGGTCTCCATGGTCTGACGGTCCCGGTTGGCGGGCGCCGGAATGGGGGCGCCGATGCGAATGGTGATGGGCCGCAGCCGCAGGCCGCCCCCTCTCGAAAGAACCCGGTGGCTATTGAGAATGGCCACCGGCAGCAGGGGGCAGCCGCTGCGTTGCGCCAACAGGGCGGCCCCGTGGCGGGGCCGCTCCACCATGCCGCTGGCGCGACGGGTGCCGTCCAGAAACACCCCCACCAGCCAACCCCGCCGGAGTTGGGCCAGGCAATGGTCCAGGGCGCGGCGATCCACGTGGCCGCGGCGCACGGGCACCGCCCCCAAACCACGGATCAGGGGCGCCAACAGTGGCACATGAAACAACTCCTGTTTGGCCATGAAGGCCACCGGCCTGCCCATGGCGCAACTCAGCAGAGGCGGGTCCAGATCACTGCCGTGGTTGGCCACCACCACACAGGGTCCGCTCCGATAGGCTGGTGGCCGCCCCTCGACCCGACCACGAAAAACCAGGCGGAACAGGGGATTGACCACCAAGGTGCGCAGCAACCAGTAACGGATCCGGGCGTCCCTGGGCGCAGCCGCAGCAGGGGCGGTGGGCAAGAGGTTGCTGTTGTGTCCCATGACCTTGAACAAATGGGAACTCAGGGAGCCAGGTCCGCCATGGCGTTGATCTGGCGGAGATGGATGCCGGGGAGGCTCCGTTTCAAAAGCCCCGAGAGCACGGCCCCCGGTCCGATTTCCACCACGGTGTCGATGCCCAGGCTGGCCAGGTGGTCCATGGTTTCCCGCCAGCGCACCCCGGAGACCATTTGTTGCACCAGGTTGGCCTTGAGGGTGGAGCCGCTGGTGCTGCTGCAGGCGGTGGCATTGCTCACCACCGGCGGGTTGGCATCGGCAAAGGGGATGGTGTCCAGAATCCGGGCAAAGCGGGCCGCCGGTTCCTGCATCAAGGGGGAATGGAAGGCGCCGGAGACCGCCAGGGGGACATTGCGTTT
>NZ_JENA01000128.1 GCF_000586015.1 Candidatus Synechococcus spongiarum SH4
TGTGGCTGTCCACACGGCTCATACCACGAGACTTGGACAAGAAGGATTGTAGATCTTCCTAAAGTTGGCGCCTGCCTAAAGCCGATGCTCTCTGAGCCAGAACAGGTGAGCCATCCCTCCCCCTGAAGGTTTCTTGGGAATCTTCTCTCTGCTGAGGGGCGTCACACCCTCACTTTATTAGGCCTTGACCCTAAGCTGCCTGGCATGCTTTTGGAGATGTTGTCCTGTCTTATCGGCAGGCGTCTCTGTTGTCTTGCCACTCAGCTTATGTCCTCCCTTTGCCTTGATGCACCTGCCACCTCCCGCCTGGATCAAGGTTGGCGGCCTCGCCTGGAAGAATTACTGGCGGTGGGGATGGCAGCCGGTGCGGATCTGGTTGAGATTTTCGTGGAGCGCAATGACCAACTCAATGTGTTGGCGGAGCAGGAGCGCATTACCAGCGTGAGTCCCGCCCTGGGATGTGGCGCTGGAATCCGTGTCTTCAAGGGAAATTGTGACGGCTTTGCCGCCACCAACGACCTCAGTGACTCTGCCCTGTTGACGGCTTTGGAGCAGGCTCTCAGTATGCTGGGTCTTTCCAGGAGCGCCGGAGCCAGTGGGTGGCAAGGCTTGGCAGCGTTCCGAGACTACGGCAGTGACAAGGAGCAATGGCTCAAGGCCTGCCCCATGGCGCCGGACAGCGCCGAGCGTTTGCGGGAGGCCACGGCCGCCCTGAAGCGCCATGGCAGCCATCTTCAGGCCAGACGGGCCAGCTATGCCCGAGACTGGCAGGAAGTACTGGTGGCCGCCAGCGATGGAACTTTTGCCCGTGATCTGCGCCTCCATCAGACCACGGGCCTTAGTCTGCTGGCCGGCGATGGGGACCATCGCGCCTCCATCAGCCGCCGTGATGGGCGTGCCGATGAACCTGACTTTCTGGCCCGCTGGCCTGTGGAAGACGTAGCCATGTCCGCCTGCCAGAGCGCCGGCAAGATGCTGTACGCCGACGTCGTGAAGGCTGGCGACTACCCCGTGGTGCTGGCCAACCGCTTTGGGGGGGTCATTTTCCATGAAGCCTGTGGTCATTTGCTGGAAACCACCCAGGTGGAGCGGGGCTCCACCCCCTTTGCCGACAAAATCGGCCAGACCATTGCCCATCCTGCGGTCACTGCCTTTGACGAAGGGATCAGCTCCAACAACTTCGGCTCCATGACCATGGACGACGAGGGTATGGCGCCCCAGCGCACGGTCTTGATTAAAGATGGTGTTCTGAAGTGCTTCCTGAGTGATCGCGCCGGCGAGATGCGCACCGGGCATCCCCGCACCGGCAGTGGGCGGCGCCAGAGCCATGGGTTTGCGGCGGCCAGCCGGATGCGCAACACCTTCATTGCCCCCGGCCCCTACAAGCCTGAAGAGTTGATTGGCTCCATTGACCACGGCCTCTACTGCAAACAGATGGGGGGCGGCAGTGTGGGACCCACCGGCCAGTTCAACTTCGCCGTGGAGGAGGCCTATTGGATCGAGAACGGCCGCCTGCGGGAGGACAAGCCCGTGAAGGGGGCCACCCTGATCGGTGATGCCGTGACTGTTCTGCCCAGAATCTCCATGTGCGCTGATGACGGCGCCCTTGCCGCCGGTTTCTGTGGTTCCGTCAGTGGCAGTGTCTATGTCACCGTTGGCCAGCCTCATATCAAGGTGGACCGCATGACCGTTGGAGGCCGCTGAACCCATGACAACACCATCTCTTGTGGCTCCGGATCCTGGCGCGGTGGGGCAGCACATGACGGAGGGCGCCTCCCGCATGGGAATTGCAACCTGGGATCTGGGGATCACTTGCGGCCATGACACGTCCGTACAAGTTGACCGTGGCGAGCCCAAGCAACTGAAGGCCCGCCAGAGCACAACCGCCATGGTGCGTGCCTGGAATGACCAGGGCTTGGTGGGCATCACCAGCACCAACGATCTCTCCCCGTCAGGATTGACGGTGGCTTTGGCGGGCGCCCAACAAGCCAGCGCCTTCGGCGATGCCCAGAGCCCGCCCCGCCTGTCTCCCCAGGCCCGGGATCCCCTTACACCCCTCCATCAGCCCCAGCAGCCAGCGCTTCCCATTCAGACGCTTCTGGAGCGACTTCTGGCCACCGAGCAACAGGTGCTGAATGGCCATCCGGCCATCTCCACCTTGCCCTACAACGGCCTGGCCCAGGCTCAGCGGGAGCGGTTGTACATCAATAGTGCTGGCGCGTTGCGCCACCAGAGCACCACCAGCGCCAGCCTGTGGCTCTATCCCCGCGCCGAGGAAGCAGGCCGCAAGCCCCGCAGCGCCGGAGCGGTGCGGCTGGCGCCGGGTGTGGATGCACTGGATCTGGAGGGATGCATTGCCGAGGCCACGGAACGCACCATCAGCCACCTGGACTATGCCCCCATCGACACCGGTGTCTACACCGTCTGTTTCAGTCCTGAAGCGTTTCTGGATCTGCTGTGGGCTTTTGGCAGCATGGTGAACGCCCAGGCGGTGCTGGACGGCATCAGCCTCTCCCGGCGCAGCAGCCTGGGCGCCCAGGTGGCCAGCCCCCTGCTCACGGTGACCGATGATGCCCGCCATCCGTGTCATGTGGCAGCGCCGGAGTTTGACGGGGAAGGCACCCCAACTCGGCGGTTGCCCCTCATTGAAGGGGGCCGTCTCCGCCATTTCCTCCATAGCGAAGGCACAGCCAGGGCCTTCGCGGACGGCTCCGTGGCCACAGGCCATGCCAACCTGGGGGCAAAGGTCACCCTGAGTCCCCAATGGCTGGACGTGGAGGGCCAGCGGGGGGATTCATCCCTCAGCCACCAGAGCAGCAGTGGGGTGGTGCTCGTTGATTCCCTCTCCGCGCTTCATGCGGGCATCAAGGCCAGTCAGGGGTCCTTTTCCCTGCCATTTGACGGTTGGCTGCTCTCCGGGGGTGAACGACGCTCCATCGAGGCGGCCACAGTGGCTGGAGATGTGCGCTCCACACTGCAAAACATCGTGGCCTGTGAAGGGGAGCCCCAATGCACCCCCAGCGGCCGCTCCCCCCACGTCTGGGTGGAGGGGCTCACCATCACAGGCGAAGCCTGAGGGCTTGCCCCATGCGTATTCTCTTCTGGGGCACCCCCACCTATGCCGTCCCCTGCCTTGATGCCCTGGTTACGGCGGGTCATGGGTTGGTGGGCGTGGTGAGCCAGCCGGATCGACGCCGCGGCCGTGGCGGCCAGCTTCAGCCTTCCCCCGTGAAACGCCGGGCCATGGAACTGGGGTTGCCTGTGTGGACCTCCCCATCCCTCCGCCACGACACCCCCCTGCAACAACAATTGGCCACACTGGCGGCTGATGTGTTTGTGGTGGTGGCTTTCGGGCAGATTCTGCCACCGGAGATTCTGGCCCAGCCCAGGCTGGGGTGCTGGAACGGCCACGGTTCCCTTCTGCCCCGCTGGCGTGGCGCGGCGCCGATTCAGCGGGCCTTGCTGGCCGGTGACCGGTTGACCGGCGTCAGCATCATGGCCATGGAAGAAGGGTTGGATACGGGGCCGGTACTGCTCAAAAGCGGTCTTCCCATTGCCCTCTGCGACAATGCGGCCGCCATGGCCCGGCGCCTCAGCCAACTGACCGCTGACTTGATGGTGGAGGCCATGGCCCTGCTGGCTACCGGTCCCGCCCAACTCAAGCCCCAACCCGCCACGGGGGTCACCATGGCCGCCAAGGTGAGGAAGGAGGAACTTTGGCTGCCCTGGCGCGAGCCTGCCCTGCAACTCCATCGCCGGGTGATGGGCTTCTATCCCCGGGCCATGACCCACTGGCAGGGGCGGCAACTCAACGTGCTGACCACAGCGCCCTTGCTGCCGGAGCGGGCCGAGGAGTTGGAAGCCATCGGCGGCGCCCCGATGCGGGACCTGTCGCAAACACCATGGCCTGCAGGCCAGCCGGGGCAGGTGGCGGCTGTGGCGCCTGGTCAGGGATTGGTGGTGGCCACGGGAGAGGGACACCTGCTCTTGCAGGAGGCGCAACTGGCCGGCAAAACACCCTGCCGGGGCACCCGCCTTCACCAGGTGCTCAAGGCTGAAGCGGGTCAGCGTCTGGGCCAGGCGCAGGACCCATCAACTTAGGGAGAGTGGACGTCCCTTCATCGCCCCTTCAACCTTGGGGTGACCACCATCACCCCCACAAGCAGGGGAAGATGCAGACCAATGAGCACGTTACGGGCCAAATCAGGCTGGTCGGCGGCATTGATCACGGTGCTGATGATGCCCACGTAGGCCGCGGTGAAGAGAGCCAACCCCATGAAGGAGAAACGGTGATGGGTGGCGAAGCGCAAGGTGCGCAGGGTGAGCAGGGAGACGACAACCGCAAAGGGCACCAGAAGGGCGATGAGTGCCAGTTCCATTGACGGCTCCATAATTCTATGGAGAGAGCTTAATGGAATCTTCCAGGGCCGTAGGGGCCGCTTCCTCGTCTTTGCAAGTGTTCGTTACGCAATCATCAATCTTCCCTTGGTTGCCCCCTTCTGTCGCCCCCGTGATCCCCACCCTGGGGGGACCGTCCATAGCTACCTTGGGCCGCACAGCAGGCTTTCCCCATGACCGTTAGCGTCGCCACCCCCCAGGTGCGTCACATCTCCCTGGCCACTCCCTTCCAGGATCAGAAGCCCGGCACATCCGGTCTGCGCCGACCCACCCCTGTGTTTCAGAAGCCCCACTACCTGGAAAGCTTCCTTGAGGCTGTCCTGCAGACCCTGCCAGGGGTGCAGGGGGGAACTCTGGTGGTGGGGGGAGA
>NZ_JENA01000129.1 GCF_000586015.1 Candidatus Synechococcus spongiarum SH4
CAACCCGCGCTTGCCAGGCAGGTTCCTGGAGATCCAACAGGGTGCTGACCCAACTGCCGAGGGAATCCACCAGCCGCAACGGCGCTGTCTCTGCTGCGGCCAGTGCTTCCGGCAAGGCGGCGCCACACTCCCGGGTCCGCCAACTGGCTGGTCGCCGGCGGCGGTGCCTTTGGAGACGCTGCTGCCAATCGGCATCCGCCAATGCGGCATCACCGGTGGCCAGATACAGCACCGGCTGCTGGCAGGTGGACGCCCAGGTGGACGTCAAGTGTTCAGCCCACTGGCTCTTGCCACTGCCACTGCCCCCCAGCACCAGAACCCCATGGCCGGCTGGGCTGTTGTGCAACGGCGTACTGTTCACATCAACCTCCGCCATTCATGTTCCGCAGTGTGGCCACCGATGAAGGGGAAACACGATTGAGATAGCGAAAGATCCAATACTTGAAGATTGTGGCCAGAATAACAGGGAATGTTGCCACAAATAAGCCAATAAAACCTGGATTGGGAGGTAGACCAAAGTGCTCCGAAATTCCCTGTAACAAAACATTCCATCCCTCAGGACTATGATAGCCAACGAACATGTCTGTGAACAGGATAATGACAAAAGCCTTGGCGCTATCGCTCAGGCCATACACAATCTCATCAAAAAAGCTGCGCAGCACCCGTAACTCTTCCCGGCACAGCAGGCAGACCAAGGCAAACCCCAGTACACCAAATCCATCCGCAAGGAGATTCTTGACGGCCGTGGTGCTCTCCCGCTCGTTCTCGGCTTGCAGTTCATCAGCCCTTTGCCGCAGGCTGGATTGCATGTCCTCAATGGACGGCACCGCCTCTCCCCGTAGCAGGGCTTCAAATTCCAGTTCCTCCTTGTAGATGCGCAACTTCTCCACAGCCCGCTCCTCCAACGTCCCTCGGGTGTACATGATCACGGGAACCGCCGGGGCAACGCGGTCCACCAGGGGACCCACCAGCAGGGTGCGGCTGAACTGCTGAAACAACAGCGGCGCCAACACCAGCAACAGCAGGACCCGCAGGGAGACCAGGGTGGAATCCCGCCGCCGCCGAAACCCTTCCACCGTGGCGGTTTCGCCGCCGGGTGCAAGGCGATCCTGCATCCGGGAAAAGAGACCCAGCAAACTGCGGGGCACCATCTCGGGCGCCTGGCTGAGACCTGAATCACGACCGGCGTCACCGGATGCCCGCTGACGGTAGGCGCCCACCACCTCCTCCACCAGTTGCAACTGCTGCAACTGGTCTGGCGTGAACTCCCGGCGGCAGGCCTGCAACTCCGGCAGGTCCCGCCTACACACGGCCATGGCCTGGCGAAACTGACTGGCCACCATGGCCAGCCTGCCGCTGTTGAGGTCAAGCTCCTGGTCAAAGCGGGCCAAATCCCCCTGGAAGTGCCGCAACTCGATGGTCTGAATCCGCAGCGCCGCCGCGGTGGCCGCCTCCAGCCGTCGCAGGCGAGCCTCCCTGCTCCGTCCCCCCACCAGACGTCCGAGCCAGCGGTTCAAGGCCATGGCAGTGAAGGGGTCAGCGGGAAAATACCCACCAGGTGAGCATGGGAATGACCGTCCCCAATCCAAGCAACACGGCCACCCAGGTCAGGGCGTTGCTGGCGGTTGTCTCCTCATGGCTGGGCACGTTGGAGCGCACAGCGGGCATGGCCGCCTCCAGCGCCGGTGGTCCGGGATCTTCTTCGCCAGCCAGAACGGTATCCAGCCGCTGCACACCCCGCAGCATGGTCATACGGTACCCTTCACCGCGGCGTAACTGGCCGGCCATGGTGTCCTCCGCGGTGCTTTGCAGCAGGTCGGGGGGAAGGCGGCTGGCCAAGGCGGGGCTGGCCACCAGGGCCACCTGGCCGGTCCTGGTTTCCACCAGCGTCACCAACCGCTCCCGGGGATCCTGTTGCCGCCAGCGCTCCAGCAGATCCGTGGCCACAGTGGCGGGGGTGCTGCCGTAGTCTACCCGCTTCAGGGTGACCAGGTTGGCCTCCACCCCGTAGCTGGTCAAGTCGGACAGGCGGCGGTTCAATTCTCCAGCCGCAGCGCGGCTCAACACCTCCGCCTGATCCACCACCCGCTCCTGCTCCGGCGGCGTGGCTGGCAGGTCAGCGGCCGTCATGGCCATGGACGGCGGCGCCAGCACCACCAGCCCCAGCACCAGAAGTCCCAGAAACCGTCCCATCGCCATCAGCCAACTCTATCCCGTCATACTGCCGTTCCCGGGCTGGGTGGGTCAATCCCGGCATCCCTGTAGGGCTTCTCCATGGAGCAACATCAACGGGGCTGCAGGGCATCGCGATACAGAATGGTCAACACGTGGGGGATGGCCTTGCGCTCAGCGGCATCCAGATCCATGGCCTGGGCCAAGTCTTCCAGGAAGCCTCCTCCTCGGGGGTGGTGCGATAATCGCTCCTGATCAGATTGCAAGCCACGGCAAAAGCTGTCAACTGCTGCTGCTGGTTGAGGGCGCCGGCGGCTTCCGCCATCAGGGGCCCATGGCCGTCCTCGCGGATGCGTCGCAAAAGCTGGTCGAACAGGGTTCCCATGGCCGTCTCGTCCATGTGGATGTAGGGATAGCGAAACTCCAGATCTCGTCGCAGGGCCCGGGCTTCCTCGCGGGTGCAAACGCCGTCGGAAGCGACGGCGGCAAGCGCAATGGCGGCAAAGGCTGTGCCGGTCTCCATGGTGGGAGTTGGGGGAGCGGTACTCCTATTGCAGCAGGGATGGCCATGGACTGCCAAGGTGGACACCCTATGGCGTCAGCAATCCATGACCACAGGAGCCCGCCTCAGCCTGTTCGCCGGCAGCATCGGCGCCCTGGCCCTGGCGTTGAACCACCTGACGGCAGGGGGCAGCCCGGCCAACGTGAGCCTGGGGCGCGCCGACGTGGTGGGCTCGCTGATGGCGGTCGGCCTGATGCTGGTGGGCCTCAACTGGACCAGCGTGGATCCCGCAGCGGAAAAACCGTTGACCCTCAGTGGAGAACAGGGGCTGCAACTGGCGGAGGGCCTGCCGGCCGGCGTTCGGGAGGAGCTGGGCTGGGGTTCCCAGATGCTGCTGTTGAACACTGCCGCTGTGGCCGTCCACTGCATCTGGAAGCAGCGCCTGCTGTTGAGCCGTGGCCTGCTCACGGGTGTGCCCTATCAGGAGGGACCCCTGGTGCAGCGGGTGCTCGGCAGCCAACGGCGCCTCTATCTGGTGAACCTGAAGCTCTTCCCCGCCCGCCGGGAGTTCACCTACTTGCCGGAGGGCACTCCTGCCGTGCTACTGGAACCCGTGGGATCCCAGGGGCTGCTGGTGGTGGCCGGCGCCAGCCCCCGTTGTTTTAACAGCGGGGATCTGGGCTGGGTGAAGGGTTGGACCGAGCGTCTGGGACTACGGCTGGACGAGGACGAGAGGGGCGGGGCAGCCATGCCCTGACAGGGATTTACAGGGTATCTTCCACAACCTGCTCCCTGGTGCGGGTCAACAGCAGGTCCACCACCTGACGCAGGGCCTCCTGGTGGCTGTCCCCTTCCTGGCGCCGTTGCCGGTAAAGATCCAGTTGGCGATCCGCGCAGGTTCCCTCCCGGGCCATGGCCAGGGCATGGCCCAACTCCGCTTCGCAAGCCAGCGCCCGGGCGTCCTGCGCCAGTTGGCCTTGGAGTTCCTCAAGGATGGGGAGACACTCCATCCTGCCCCCCTCGCAACTCTGGCGCCCCAAGGCGGCAAATACGCCATACCGTTGCGCAAGCCAACGGTCCTCCTCGATCAACTCGGTGAACGGCTCCGCCGGCAGCTTGCCCATGTGCGCCTGGCGCATGAGCCAACGGATCAGACAGGCATACAGGGCCACAATGGCCACCCCGTCCTCAATGCGGGTACAGACATCGCAGATGCGCAGCTCAATGGTGGGAAAGGCGTGGGACGGTCGAATGTCCCACCACAGTTCGCTGCCGTCCCGAATGAAGTCCATCCGCCGGTACGCGGCCATCATGCGGTCGTAGTCCGCCCGGGAATACAACGGGTTGGGCATCCCCGTGCGGGGCAGGGCCCCCACTAGGCTCAACCGGTAGGACTTGAATCCCGTCTCCCGCCCGCCGCTGAACGGGGACGACGTGGACAGGGCATGGAGCAGGGGCAGATAGCGGCGCAGTGCGGTCATCACCAGGATGCGGGTATCCGGATCGCCAAACCCGGCATGCACGTGCATGCCGCCAACGACAAAGTGGCGGACATTGTCCTGGAAGTTGGCGAGAAAGCGCTGGTAACGCTCACTGGGGGACACCTTCTGGGTCTGCCATAGGGCAAAAGGATGGGTGGAAGACCCCATGACCGCCGCCCCGTACCGCGCCGCGGCATCAATGACGATTCTCCGGGTGTCCCGCAGGGCCGTGCGCACCTCCGCCACCGAGGAGCAGGCCCTGGTGTTGGTTTCAATCTGGCAGCGGAAAAACTCCCGCACCACCTTGTGGGGACCGCAGGCGTTCCCACAGGTCTCAAAAATACCCCCATCGGGATCGGCCAACAGATCCCGGGATTGGGGATCCACGAGAAACAGTTCTTCCTCCACCCCCAAGGTGATGGGGAAGTGATCCCTGCTGTCCGTCATGGCGCATTCATCCTTCAATAACGCAATGTAACCCGTTGCAATGAACTGTACTGACCCGAACGCCTGCCCACCACCGACGGCTGTTGGTCGCCCCCCCAATTCCCGTGAAGCTCAGTGAGGAAGAGAGAGGAATTGCAGAGCATGACCC
>NZ_JENA01000130.1 GCF_000586015.1 Candidatus Synechococcus spongiarum SH4
TGGTGTGCTGCGGAGTTTGGGCGCAGCTTTGTGCTCACCACCAGTTTCGGGATCCAGTCTGCCGTGCTGTTGCACATGGCCCACCGCGCGGCGCCGGCCATTCCCGTGGTGTGGGTGGATACGGGCTACCTTCCCCCGGAAACCTATCGCTATGCCAGGGAACTGGAAGAGCGTCTGGGGTTCGAGTTGCACGTGGCCCAACCCGTACTCAGCGCCGCACGCATGGAGGCGCTGTATGGCCCCCTCTGGGAGTCGGACCGGCCCGAGGACATGGAGCGCTACCTGCAAATGCGCAAGGTGGAGCCACTGGAAACGGCCCTGGATCAACTCGACGCCCATTGCTGGGCCAGCGGGGTGCGCCGCAATCAAACCCCCCACCGTCGTTCCATGACCGTGCTGGATCGCTTGCGGGGCCGTTGGACCCTCCATCCCCTCCTGGACTGGACAAGTAAGGATGTCTACTACTACCTGGAGGAGCACGGGCTGCCCCAGCATCCCCTGTTCAAGGAGGGCTACAGCACGGTTGGGGACTGGCATTCCAGCGCGCCCGACGGCCAGGTGACCGGCCGGTCCACCCGCTTCCGGGGGCAACGCCCCCACGGGGAATGCGGTCTTCACCTGGATGAAACCGCCTCGGCTGCCCCAGCCCACCCACCGGGCTGATGGCCATTACGGTGCTGCTGGTGGGCAACAGCCGTTTGCACTGGGGCTTGGGCACACCCCAGACCACCGGCCCTGGGCCGTTGCTCCAACGCTGTGACGGGAACCGGCCCCCCTGGCCGGTGCAGCCCGCCACACTGCGCTGGGCCGCGGTGGGGTTGATTCCCCCGTCCCTGGAGAACCGCCTGGGACCATGGCCGCCGCCGGTTGAAACCCGCCAGGTTCCCCTGCCCCATTGCCCCGCCCACGTGGGAGTGGATCGGGCCTTGGGGGCCTGGCAGGCGTTCGGCTGCAGTGCTGGCGGCGGGGTGCTGGTGGTGGATGCCGGCACCGCCTTGACCATGACGGCCGTCACCGCCAACGGCAGCTTTGCCGGAGGGCGGATCCTGCCGGGCGTGGCGTTGCAGCTTGAGAGTCTGCATCAGGGCACCGCCTCTCTCCCTTGCGTGGTCTCCCCACAGGTCAGGGGGTGGCCCACGGCGCCCTGCAGGACTCCGGCCGAGCCTGGTTCCTTGGCCACCGATACCGTCAACGCCATGGTGGATGGGGTGATCCATGGCCTGGCCGCTGCCGTGGCCAGCACCATGGCGGCGCTGGCGGCCGCTGCCGTGGTTCGGGAGTGCTGGCTCACCGGCGGCGATGCTCCCCTCCTTCAGGATTCCATCCGCAAGCAACTGGCGACGGGGCAAGCGGCTGCCAGGCAACCGACCCTCCACGACGACCCGGATCTGGTGTTGAAGGGTCTGCTGCGCTTGCAGGGCAGGGCAGATGCTGACAGGGCTTGAGGCCTGACTTCAATTGAGGCCCAGGTCGGTGAGGATCTGGCTGGCCATGGCATCGGCCTTCACCTTGGTGTACACCTTTTCCACACGGCCTTGTGGGTCCACCACAAACGTGTGGCGGAACATGCCGGTATATTCACGGCCCATGAACGTCTTGGCGCCATAGCTGCCGTAGGCCTGGGCCACGGGGCACGGTTCCGCGTCCGTGAGCAGGGTGAAGGGAAGTTGATACTTGTCGATGAACTTGGCGTGGCTGCTGGCGGGGTCTTTGCTGATGCCCAGCACCTTGACGTTGTGCTTTTCAAAGACGGACCATTCATCCCGAAAGCCGGATGCCTCCTTTGTGCAGCCCGGGGTGTCGTCCTTGGGGTAGAAGTAGACCACCACCCGTTGTCCGGCAAAATCGCTCAAGGAAATCGACTGGCCGGAGGCATCCGGCAGGGTGAATGGAGGGGCCGCCTCGCCAACTTGGGGAGTCATCGCAATGGGAGCAAAGCAGCACAAGCCTAGGGAATCCTGGCGCCACAGCAGGGGGCGCCCCCTTGATCCTGTGGCTCAGCCCCCTGGATGAGCGGCTCCATCGCCCGCAATGGCTCCACCCGTCCGAGCGGGACGCCCTGGAGACCTTGTCCTCATCGTCACCGCAACGGTCCCGGGAGGTGTTGAGGAGCCGGGTGCTGCTGCGGCGCTTGGCGGCCAGGGTGCTGGGCTGTGGACCCCGGGCGGTGCCTCTGCGGGCTGATCCGGGTCAGCCTCCCAGGTTGCACTCCCTCCAGGGCTGGCATCTGAGCTTGAGCCACAGCCGTGGCGCCGCCCTGGCGGCCATGGCCCGCCAGCCGTTGGGAGTGGACCTGGAAGCCGGCAACCGCCCCGTTTCCCCCGCCCTGGCCCGACGGTTTTTCTCGCCCAGGGAGGCAAGGACACTGGCTGACCTGGAACGGGAACGGGGTCCCCGGTGGGGGCAACGCCAACGGCTGCACTGCTGGCTGGCCAAGGAAAGCCTCTGCAAGCTCCTCAATCAACCCCTGCTCCCCGTCCTCAAGTCCTGGCGCTACGACCCGGACCGTCAAGTCCTGATTCACGGGCGGGGCCAGGTGATTCCTTGTCGGATCGGCTCCGAGGGGCCATGGTCCTGGGGGTGTTGCGCCATGGCGCCGGCCCCCGTCAGTTTCTGGACAGGGGCGGTGCCCGAACCTCCATGCCCGGCTTGAATTCCTTGAGTTCAAGGCAAGATTCGTGTAAAATCTCTTTTGCATCTCCGTGTCCTTCTCAAGCAGATGACTGTTCTCTCAAGCAGTGGCAGACCAAGTCTGGTGTTCAGGGTTTCCCCACGGGGGAGAGCATGGGTCCTGGGCCTTGTTTATGCTGCAATGCCCCTTGTGGGCATGGCTCAGGAGTCGGAAGGGGAAGGTGATCCGGTTCTCGATCTGGGAACTATCACGGTCACCGGCCAGAAATCCGAGCGCTCCCTGGCGGAAACGGACAGCAGCGTTACCGTTATTTTCCCCGGCGAGAACGACGGTGTGGCGGGAGCAGCGGACGACATCTTTGACGTGACCGAGCGTCTGGCCAACGTGACGCCGTTTGCAGCCAGTAGCGGTGTGGCCATCCGCGGCATTGGCCAGACCGGCTTCGCCTCGGGTCCCACCTTCGGGCAAACCAACTTTCTGGTCACCCGTGGCCCAGGGGATCTGGTTGCCACCTATGTGGACGGCATTCCGGTCTCCGTCTATGCCGGGCCTTTCGGGTTGTGGGACGTGGACCAGGTGGAGGTGTTGCGGGGGGCGCAAAGCACCGTTTTGGGGCGCGGCTCCCTTGGCGGGGCGGTGGTCATCGAAAATGCCGACCCCACCTTCACGACGGAAGCGGCTGGTCAGTTGAAAGCGGGGGCATCCGAAGGTGGGCTGGGAACCTCCTTTGCCGTCAGCGGTCCGCTTGTGGAGGACCGCTTTGCCTATAGAATTGTTTTTGATCGGCAGGAAGGCCCCAGCTTCATTGAAAACGTCACGTTGAACCAGGATGGAGACTGGCAGGATCTTTCAAATGGAAGGGTGAAATTGCTCTACGCAGGAGAACGGGGAGCCCAGGTGGAGTTAAGCACGTTTTCCAGTGAGACGAACGTGGGGACCCACTACGTGGATAAGGGTATGTGGGACAACGAGCGGAAGGTGGCCCGAGCCAATCCCAACACACACTTGCAGAATCATTCAGCAGGAGCTTCCCTGCGGGGAAGCTGGCCCCTGGGACATCCATCTCTTTCGTTGGAATCGACCACCGTATGGGTTAAGGAAGACGCCAACAGCAATTTTGACGTGGACCAGACGGAACTCGCACCTGATGAGAATTATGCTAATATCGACGATGACATTCGTACCTTCAGCCAGGAACTCAGGCTTCGCTATGCAGGGGATCATTTTAACGGATTTCTTGGGGCATATTTTGAAGACTTCCAAGGGAAAGGATTTAACGAATCTGATGTTTTTGGCGAAAGAACTGTAAAACAAGACGTTCAAACCATGGCGCTGTTCGGAGAAGGGCTCTGGTCACTCTCCGAGAAGTGGGATCTGACTTTGGGTTTGCGGCTTGAACGGGAGAGCAATGATACAACAGTTGATGCAGATGGGATTATCGATTTTCAGGCTCTGGATGATGCGCCAAAGCTTCGGACAAGACTTCCAGAGTTGGCCACAAAAGCTCAGATACCATTACCACAAATCAGCCAAGCTACCATCTTAACAGCTACACAAGCCGGGAGAATAAATCCATCTGAAGCAATGGAATTGGGTAACTTGGCAACCCTGGCAGGGCGAGTAACGCAGAATCAAGGAATACCCGTGCTAAGAATAGACAGAGATAGTGACTTCGACAAGAACTTCTCTGTCTTCCTTCCCAAGCTGGGGCTGTCCTACAAGGTATCGCCGGAGACACGCATTTACGGGACTGTCCAGCGTGGCTATCGCGCTGGCGGTGCAGGCGCCAGCCTGGTTGCCGCCGAAGAGTTCGAGTATGACCCGGAAAAGACATGGAACCTGGATCTGGGGGTTCGTCACCAGAGCGCCGATGGTCGCTTGCGCCTGGGTTCGAATCTCTTCTACGTTGATTGGCAGGACCAGCAGCTCCAGATGCCACCAGAAAATATAGCTACCGCTGTTGATTTTGTCACTGAAAACGCAGGTCGGTCCAAGAGTTATGGCTTGGAGTTGGAAGCGGATTATCAAGCAACTGAACGTCTACGCCTGTTTGGAGCACTTGGGATTTTGTCCACGGAAATCACCGAGGCGACAGAGGATAGGGTGAAGAACCT